>DYMH01000199.1 GCA_020721645.1 Draconibacterium orientale | reverse complement strand
CGATTTTACACTTTTCACTTTCAAACTTTATACTTTTTATACTTGGCTCATTAATTATTAAAGTGCTGCGTTTTTTTGTATGTTTATCATAGTTTGATAAAAGTTTTTAATAAGTTGAGTTGTTAATTGGTTTATATCAATATTTTGAATTTTAATCCAATTACTTATTTCACTTTCGAGTGGTATTTCTGCATTTATTATCCATTTAATTTTGCCTGTTTCAATATCTTCGTCTGTAATTGGTGGTATATCGCTGTAATCTAAATTACTGTCATTGTAATTAATTAAGTTTTCGGGTACATCTACTCCATTTTTCCCCAGCAAAATTACATCTAAAGCATCAATTGTTGTATTGTCAAAAACTATTTGATATTCAGAATTAAAAAATCCATTTTTAATTAGTTCAATTGCTTTAGCCTGATTAATAATATTTGTATCCATGTTTTATTGATTTAAATATTTTTCTCTTTCTTTTGTATTTGATATTCTGGCAGATATTATTCTTGTTACTATTCCTCTAAAAGTAAAAACAACTGTAATTAATGCTTTAAATATTTTTCCAACAGTAATATATCTTTTTTCACCATAATCTTTTCTTAAATCGGGTGAAGTTTTACGATTTTGGTCGTTAAAAACTTCTTTTGCATCGTTAAAATCTATTCCGTGTTTTTCGATATTTGTTTTGTTTTTTGTTTCGTCCCACTCAAATTCCATTTTGTTATTCTTTTGCAAAGTTAATTATTTATTTTGGTTCACTTTTTACATTATTTTTAAAACTGAGAATGGCTGTCAGTTTCCGTAATGTAAAAGTGTGTTTCATAAGTATATATGAGCAAAGTATAAAAAGTATAAAGTTTGAAAGTGAAAAGTGTAAAATCGTTCATAATCAGTAATTTATGTAAAGACGTAAATTTGACATAAAGTCCTTATTTTCAGTATCATAACTTTATAAACTTTCTACTTTATGACTTTTTAAACTGAACTCATTTATCTAATATATTGTTATTCTTCGCATATTTTTTGTTCTCAAACATATCCGCTCAATGTTATCAGTAATTCCTTTAAGGTTGAACGCATTATTGATTATCGTTTCTTTTTTTCAAATTTACAAGGTTTTTTAAAGTAAAGATATGTTTGAAGCAACAATAATTTTGTAGAAGCTGAGTTCCCGTAATGTATTTTTTTTCATAGAAAAATATTAAAAAATTAGTGATTTAGTGGTGTGTTGAAGTTTATACGAAAAAACGATTAATATGTTCGTTGTTATATCAAAATATGTTCTTTGTTAAAAATAAAAAAAATGTTTGCTAAGATATGGTATTAAAAATTAAATTCAAAATCAAAAAAAAAGACCTTCAAGGATAATGAAACCTTGAAGGTCTAATATCAGCCGAACCATCAAGATTTTAAAAACCTTGAAGGATAAAAAAGATATGCTTATCCCGGATAATACCTATACTTTGATTGGATGATTTTTTGATGTGCTGATATGCCGATTAGTCTTAATATCAAATAGTTAAACAATTTATAAAACGCAATTTATGACCGTGCTTAGTATAAAATGATATTTTGAAACAATTTTTTTATTTTTGAGACGATTTTTTTATTTTTGAGACAGTTTTTTTATTTTTGAGACAATTTTTTTATTTTTGAGACGATTTTTTTATTTCTGAGACGACCGCAAGTCGTCTCTACACAGCATGCAGAAAGTTTTGCACGTAGAGATGTGTTGCACACGTCTCAAAAAATAATTTCTTTTTTCACTGTTTTACAATAAGATACAAATTTTACAAACTATATAGGTAATAATCGGGATAAGCATTAAAAAAATTATTTTACCAAAGTAATTTTAAACATATTTGTTTTGTGCGATATTTTCAGCGGTGTGCTAGCTACGTGTATTACCATATCGCCGGTTTTCAGATAGCCTTTTTCTTTGAGAATGGCAATGGAATTTTCGATGGCATCGTCGATTTGTATCTGATGTTCGAAATAAAATGCAGTAACACCCCAATAAAGCGAAAGGGCACTGAGCAACGGACGGTTTGGTGTAAAAGCATAAATGTCGGCTTTGGGTCGATAGCCCGAGAGACGTTTGGCGGTGCTTCCGTGTTCGGTAAAAGTGATAATGGCTTTTGCCCCCACGCGTTCGGCGGTAATTGCGGCACTGTAACAAACGGAAGCTCCTATAATTCCGGGGTCTCCGGGTTTGGGCGGGACTCCGCGGTTGTAGTTGTATCTGTTGGTTTCGGTGTATTGAATAATTTTGTGCATGTTGCGAATGGTTTCAATCGGGAATTTGCCGACCGATGTTTCGCCGCTGAGCATGAGAGTGTCCACGCCGTCAATCACGGCATTTGCCACATCGTTTGCTTCGGCACGCGTGGGGCGAAAGTTGGTTATCATGCTTTCCATCATTTGTGTGGCAATAATCACGGGAACCGAGGCGTTGATACATTTTTCGACGATTGTTTTCTGCAAAAGCGGCACTCGGTCGAACTCAATTTCAACGCCCATATCGCCGCGTGCTACCATAATGGCATCGGCTTCGGCAATGATGGCATCAATATTTTCGATGCCTTCGGGTTTTTCTATTTTGGCAATGACGTAGGTATTTTTCTTCTTGCGTTTTATCATTTGTTTAAGCTCAATCACATCGCTTACTGCACGAACAAAAGACAGTGCTAACCAATCGACATCGTGTTCGAGGGCAAAATGTGCGTCATCGACATCTTTTTCGGTGAGACTTGGAAGCGACACTCGTGTGTTGGGTAAATTCACGCCTTTTTTCGAAGAAATGGGTCCGCCGTATATCACTTTTGCTTTTACCGAATTGTTTCGATTGGTTGAAATGACTTCTAATTTTATTTTGCCGTCGTCTATCAAAACGGCATCGCCGGCTTCCACATCGCGCGGAAAATCTTCGTAACTCATGTAGAGTTTTTGAGCGGTTCCCATACATTTTTCGGATACAAATTCAACGATTGCATCGTTTTCCAACACGGTTCCTTCCTGCACTTCGCCAATACGGAGTTTGGGTCCCTGCAAATCGGCAAGTATCGCAACATCTACGCCCAATTCGGCATTCAATTCTCGTATAATGTTGATGGTTTGAATACTGTCTTCACGTTTTCCGTGCGAAAAATTCAGACGGCAAATATCTACTCCTGCCAAAAACATTTGTCGAAGTGTTTCCTTATCCGAAGATGCCGGACCGAGTGTGGCAATGATTTTCGTTCTCGAATTATCTAATGTCATAAGCTTAAATTTGAACTGCTAATTTAATGACAATTTTTTGAATTTTGGTAAAAATGTGAAAATTTGAAATTAAAAGGAATGAAGGTAACGAAGGTGATGAAAAGAATGAACGAAATGAATGGAATCAATCTTCATTATTATTATTCCGAAAAACCCCGACAGCGGCTCAAAGCCCCGTCGGTGGTTGATCCGATTGCGGAAAACCGCTGTCGGGGCGTAAAGCCGCCGACAGGGTTGTGGTATAATTTAACATTTTCGGGTATCCAACACCCGACAATTTCGCCAATACCGGTAGAGACGTGTTGCGGCACGTCTCTTTTCAAAAAGTTGCACACGTTACTACCCCGACAGCGGCTAAAAGCCCTGTCGGTGGTTGATCCGATTGCGGAAAACCCCTGTCGGGGCGTAAAGCCGCCGACAGGGTTGTTGTGTAATTTAATATTTTCGGGTATCCAACACCCGGCAATTTCGCCAATACCGGTAGAGACGTGTTACACACGTCTCTGTTCTGAAAATTTTGAGACGTGTTGCACACGTCTCTACACAACCAATAAACGTTGTTTACAAATTATTCATCTCCTCGTTTTCGGAAACAATATTTTAAAAAATCCGAATAATCCTTTAATCCAAAAAATCAAGGTTCGGACAAAAAGCGGAATTGCAAATTCCGCTTAGCGGTTCTTGTTTTATATTTGCTGCAAATTAAGGTGAGCGGGGAATTACCAAATTATAATCCAATATAGTATTAATTTTCGACCCGAAAACACAAACGCACCGTTCGAAAAGCCGTTTTCATTATTTTGTGAGATATTTGAGTAAATAGTTTTATCTTTTAAAAATTTACCTCTTTCAGAATCAAAAACATAGCAAATTGAATCTTTTTCTGATATTAAACTATCCAAATCAGTTGATCCATCATATAAATTTGG
The DNA here is from genome assembly GCA_020721645.1 of Draconibacterium orientale. Lineage (GTDB taxonomy): Bacteria > Bacteroidota > Bacteroidia > Bacteroidales > JAADGE01 > DYMH01. The sequence goes on along the minus strand of DYMH01000199.1, from coordinate 341 downwards.
TATTTTCGTTATCTTACACGAATACTTTTTCTTTTTTTCAAGTGGTGAATAATTGACTGTATCAATATTTGCCAATATTTTTATCTTTTTAATCATTTCTAATTCACTAATTTTCTTTTCAAAATTTGAAGAGTCATATTTAATAACCATAAATAAACCACAATAATTTAATGATTTATAACCACTTGGGAAATTAATAATCTGAATTAAACTTGATGAAATTTCGCTTTCCGATTTTATTGGAAAAGCATTCAACGCATTATCCGAAATTTGGTTTTTAAAATCTTTAAATAGAGTCCGTCCATAAAGTCAACGTTTTTCGGGATTTTTATCCCGAAAGC
>DYMH01000198.1 GCA_020721645.1 Draconibacterium orientale | reverse complement strand
AATATTTTAAAAGAGGCTTTGCCTCGAATAAATACAATCAAAACAAAGCAAATTTGTTTTTAAAAATAACCATGTTATTTCGTTACAAATCCTTAAATACTTTCATGTGTTTATATTTTATTTTGGCTACATATTTTTGCGAAAGCAAAACCGCACATTTAGCGGGCTTTGCAGCGTATTTTTACTTTTATCGAATAATCATGCTCTTTTGTGATTTGCCGGAATCATGGACGTTTCATCAAACTAAACCCCAATCATAGTCAGTCCAATTCTTTTTCGTGCTAAATCCACTGAAACAACTTTCACTTTAACCTGTTGATGCAATGATAAAACATCAGCCGGATTGCTCACAAAAGCTTCTTTGATTTGCGAAATGTGAACCAATCCGTCTTGTTTAACACCGATATCGACAAAAGCGCCAAAATTGGTAAGATTTGTAACAATGCCGGGCAATATCATGCCTTCGCGCAAATCTTCGGGTTTGTAAACATCTTTTGAAAATTCAAAAACTTTTGCAGCTTTTCGCGGGTCGCGGGTCGGTTTTTCCAGTTCGGAAAGAATATCTCGGAGTGTGGGTAAGCCGATTTTTTCGCTGATATAATTTTCGGGTTTTATTTGTTTTATCAACGCCGAATTGCCTATTAATTCTTTAATTCCGATACCGATATCTTGTGCCATTTTTTCGACGGTTTTGTACGATTCGGGGTGAACGGCACTGTTATCTAAGGGATTTTTAGCTTCGCTGATTCTCAAAAATCCTGCACATTGCTCAAAGGCTTTTTCGCCCAGTCGTTTTACTTTTTTGAGTTCCGTTCGCGATTTAAAACCGCCGATTTCATTGCGATAATCAACAATATTTTGAGCCAATTGCAGACCGAGACCCGACACGTAATTCAACAAATATTTGCCTGCCGTGTTCAAATCCACACCCACCGAATTGACGCAATATTCAACCACCCGGTCGAGGCTTGCCTGCAATTCTTTTTGGTCCACATCGTGCTGATATTGACCAACTCCGATGGATTTTGGGTCTATTTTCACCAATTCTGCTAAGGGGTCGGCTAATCGGCGACCGATTGAAATTGCTCCGCGAACCGTAACATCGTATTGTGGAAATTCTTCGCGTGCCACCGGCGATGCCGAATAAATGGAGGCACCGTTTTCGCTTACAACAAACACCTGAACATCACGGTCGAAACGGACTTTATTTTTTACAAAAAATTCGGTTTCGCGGCTTGCCGTGCCGTTGCCAATTGCCAGTGCCTCAATTTTATAAGTATTTACGGCATTTGTTAATTTACGAGCCGCCATAACTGTTTCATTTTGAGGTGCATGTGGATATATTGTTTCGTTGTGCAATACGTTTCCGTGCTCGTCTAAACAAACCATTTTGCAACCCGTTCTGAAACCGGGGTCGAGTGCCAAAATACGTTTTTCGCCCAGCGGCGATGCCAACAAAAGTTGTTTTAAATTTTCGGAAAATACTGCTATTGCTTCCTTATCGGCTTTTTCTTTGGAGAGCGAGCGAAATTCGTTTTCCACCGAAGGTTCGAGCAATCGGTCGTAGGAATCTTCTATTGCATAAGCAACCTGTTCCGACGATTCGCTTCGCCCTTTGACGAACATTCTCTTGATTTTATCTACAATTCGCTCGTTACCCGGCAGCACCGAAACCCGTAAAAAACCTTCGGCTTCGCCTCTTCTGATGGCAAGCATTCGATGCGAAGGAATGCGTTTGAGTTCTTCGCTGTAATCGAAATAATCTTTAAATTTTTCGGCTTCTTCTTCTTTCCCTTTTATCAACTTGGAATATACAACTGCGTAATTATCAAATTCATAACGAACAGCATTGCGAACCGTGGGATTTTCGCTGATGTTTTCGGCAATTATATCGCATGCTCCGCTCAGGGCTTCTTCTACCGTTTCAACTTTATCGTTCAAAAATTTCAAAGCAAAACTTTCCAAACTTCCTGCGTTTTGCTTCATCAGGATTTCGGACAGAGGTTCGAGTCCTTTTTCGCGTGCTTTGGCTGCCCGTGTGGTTTTTTTTACTTTAAAAGGCAGATACATGTCTTCCAATTCTGTCAAATCATAACTTGCAGAAATTGCTTTTTGCAGCTCATCGGTCAATTTCCCTTGTTTTTCGATTGAGGCTAAAATGCTTTTTTTGCGGTCTTCGATTTCGGTAAATTTTTCGGATTGAATTTTGATGTCGCCGATTTGCACTTCGTCCAAACTGCCTGTGGCTTCTTTTCGGTATCTGCTGATAAAAGGAACCGTAGCTCCTTCGTCCAATAAATTCAAAGTATTTTGAACTTGTTTTACATTGATATTCAACTTTGAAGCAATGAGCTCGGCGTGTTTTTGTATCATTTTTATTTAGATTTTAGACAAAAGATGCAAGATGAAAGACTTAAACGATGTCGAACCTTTCAACTTACGGATTTTTTACAAAATTCCTGTTTTAAAATCATTTTTGCAAACATTGTTGAAAAGTTAAAATATTTCGATTGAAAAACGCAAAAAAATGCTGTCGAAATAGATTTCCGACAGCTTTTACTTTTTTGTAAAGGTTGTTTATTAACCTTGTAGTTGATACAATTCTTTCACCTCTTCATAACTCATCGTTGAAAGCGATTTTAAGGATTTTCCGGCAGTTCCGGTGATAACAATGACTTTAAAATTGACAGGTCTCGGATTTGTTGTTGTGTATGTTCCGATTAGATTAGCGGATTCGTAAATAATGTCGATTTTGAGTTAATGGCTTATAACAAATTGAGTTTGAGAATAATTTTTATTTTCACTTTTAATAACACACAAATAAATTCCATTCGGTAATCTTGAAACATCAATTTTACGTGTGTTTTTTTCTGATTTTACAGCGGAATACGTGTTGTTTATTAAAATTCTTCCTGTAATATCTATAATTTCAATATTAAATCGGTCTTTTTGCGGATTAATAAATTCGATATTAATAAAATCATTTGCCGGGTTGGGAAATATCTTGTATTCATTCGAAATTAAAGGATTTTCTACAGAATTCAAAGTACTGTATTCAGCATCGAAAGTTGATACTCCATTTGTTGCAGGTGTACCATCTTGAGTCCAAACAAAAGCAACTTGATCTATTGATGTATTGATTTCAACTTGTGGAAAAGGGTCGGTTAAATTATCGGAATTGTTTATTTTAGTTTCATATACAGCCCAATTCCATGGATCCTCAAAACTTAAATCCATTACTAAAAATGGAATTGTTTTGGTCTCTTGGTTAAAATATGTTGCAAAAAAAGCATTGTCATCTGCATTGTAAGTTACATCAACTTGAGTTTCATTAGTCGATTCGTTTGTTATTACGCCCTCATGCCAGTCGGTTAGTGAAATACCATTCAAGTTATAGAAATAACAAATATCTGCATCTAAGTTATCAATATTCCTTTCATAAGCAATCATAATAGATAATCCATTTACACTATTCGAAACATTATCTGCCTGACAAGATATAACAGGATTTCTGCAAACATCATCATTCGTAGGAAATTTAGCACTTAAATCTAATGGCGTATTGAAATCTCCGCCTATATAATCGGTGGAATTGGTAAATTTTATATCTCCATATTCTGAATTCTGAGCAAGTTTTTGTTCATAAGCAACAAAATATCTTCCGAAACCGGAATTTGGGCTTCTGCCATAGCTTAATGATATTTTATCAAAAAATGCTGCACTATAATCAACAACTTTCTTATTTGTAATAGGAAATGTATTACCGCCATCTTTTGATAACATAAAAATTATACTATCATTTGGAATAGCTCTTATCGAAAAACATACTGCAACAGAATATGGGTCTGAACCAACACCGGGATATTTATAATCGGAAGCAATTTTAACATCTTTTACATCTGTTCCTGTTATGTTGTACAATAAACAATCTCCATAATTACTAGATTCAACATCATACTGAACCACAAAAACATATCTTGTATTTACATCAATGTAAAAATATCCTGTAAGAAAAAGTTTTAAATCACTTACGGTATTTCCACAAACGATTATATCGGATAAGGTCATTGTTTGATTTGATGTATAAATTATTGTCCAAGTTTCACCTTTATTTATTGATTTGCTTATTATTACACGACCGTTACTTTCATAAGAAGAAAAAAGCCAACCGTTAAAAGCTACTGCCAACTTTACATTTCGTTGGTTTTCGGTCGGAATATTTGATATTGTAATATCACTTCCCCATTTAGGGTTTGTTTGAGCATTCGACAGGTTTGCGGAAAACAGCAAAACGAAAGAAAGAATTGTAAATAGAATTTTCTTTTTCATTGATAGTTAATTAATTGTTAGTTATTAATGATTAATGGTTAATTGTTTTTTGAAAAACATTTCAAAAGTAATTGGGTGCCATGTATCTTGCAATCGAATAAATATATGATTTTGCGATTCGAAATAGAACAGTAGATTGTAATAATCAATGAGTTTGGTATAAAAAGCTCAAATTTTGGAATCAGAGTCGCAAAGCGGTTA
>DYMH01000197.1 GCA_020721645.1 Draconibacterium orientale | reverse complement strand
ATGTATGCAAATTTATTTTCACTTTTTTTACTTTAAATACAGACTCTAATTAAACCGGGCCATGTATAATTGGGTTTGAAAACAATCAAAATGAGCATGATGATAAATGTAATCAAAATATATACGATTTGCAAATAAGGATACCCCCATGCTTTATATGGTCTTTCGGCTTCCGGTCGTTTTTTACGAAGGATAAAAATACCGCCGATTGTGAGAATATAAAAAATCAGTACGGAAAAAACCACATAATCTAATAAATCGCTATAACTTCCTGACAGGCACAAGACACTTGCCCAAATAAATTGAAAAAGAATACCGAAAGAAGGAACATTTCGAGAGTTGAGTGTCGCAATTTTTTTAAAAAATAAACCATCGACAGCCATTGCATAAAATACGCGAGAGCCTGCTAAAATCAAGCCGTTGTTGCAACCAAAAGTGGACCAGGCGACAAACAATGCCATAACCATTGCCGCCGAATTTCCCAAAATAACTGTCATCGCAGCTGTTCCCACTCGGTTTGAGGTTGCATATTGAATGCCTCTTGCTGCTTCGCCTATTCCGTTTTCGCTTCCGCGTAATGGCAAGGCGTAGAGATAAACAATGTTAACTAATATGTAAAACAAAACAACAACTGCTGTTCCAATGAGTAAACACAACGGAATGGTTCGTTTGGGGTTCACAACTTCGCCCGATGCAAAAGTGATATTGTTCCACGCATCGCAGGTAAACAGCGAGCCCACCTGCGAAACTCCCAAAGCGATAACCAGTAACATCAATCCCGAAATTTGCCAACTCCCTGTATCTACGTGTAATTGGTCGGTATCGAACAAAAATGTTTTATTTGCAAAAAAGGCTTCTGAACCGGAAAGCAGAACCAATCCCAAAATAACGAATATCAACAAAACAAAAATTTTTGAAAAAGTAAAGGTGTTTTGTACAATTTTGCTTGTTTTAATTCCCGACATGTTGATTAACGAGAGTATCAATATTGAACCAATAGCCAAAATATGTACTGCTTTGAATTGAAAAATCCCGAAATCGAACAGAATATTTGTCTCTGAAAAATAGGGAAATAAAACACTCATAAATTTGCCAAAAGCCATAGCAACCGCAGCGATAGTTCCGGTTTGAATAACGGTAAACAGTGTCCAGCCGTAGAGAAAGCCGGTGAGTGGGTTGTAAGCCTCCCGCAAATAAACATATTGACCGCCGGCGTGCGGAAACATGGCTGCAAGCTCGCCGTAACTTATTGCTGCGATTACGGTTAATATTCCGGTGAGCACCCAAGCAACCAACAACCAACCTGGAGAACCCAATGTTCTCGACATTTCGGCACTGACAATGAAAATACCGCTTCCAATCATCGAACCAATGATGATGGAGGTACTGTCCATGAGATTGAGGCTTTTTTTAAAATTTCGGTCGCTCATTGTGAATGATATTTTGTAAGGTATTGAAGTTTCGCAGTTTGTAAATAAATAATGGTTAATTATAAATTATGAATTATGAATTATGAATCAATGTCGTTAAGTTAGCAATAAATAGTCGTTTCGACAAGCTCAACGACCGGTTGATAAGGTTGATTAAGCTATGAGCGGACACTGAGCTTGTCGAAGTGTCAAATGTTAACTTAACGAAATTGAATTATAAATTGTTAGTAAAGTAATAATTTGATTTTGATAAGAATACCAACATTATAATATACAAATAAATCTGTCAGATTACTTATTATTTGTTATCAATTAAATACAACAATAGTTTGTTAAAATATGAAAATTAGAAAATGTGTAAATTATTGATTTACAGCAATTTATTCGATAGTAATTATTTTTTATATTTCTTTGATTATCATATATATATACTCAGCACGGCTTAAAACTTTACTTTTACAATTACATAATAATCAGATAAACAAATAATTATCTAATTTTCAAATTCCCAAACTTACACATTTTCAGCATATATTTTATTTTAACAATTGTTTTGCATTTTTAGTTATTTTTTCAGATGAAATAAATTTCAGCCTTTATTTCTGATTTTTTCTAAAAAAACGGGATTTAATATTTCGATAGTATTGCCTTCGAAATCAATGATTTTAGAGTCTTTAAATTCTTTCAATATACGGCAAATACTCTCTTTCGACATGGCAGTCAGGTCGGCAAGTTCTTGTCGTGAGATTAAAATATCGAATTTATCGGATTGAAAAACATTTCGGGAAAACTCAGTCAAAACGCCGGCTAATCGCCCCGACATGTGTTTCTGAGTCAGGCATATCAATTTTTTAAATAGAAAAACTTCTTTTTTAGAACACTCTACTCTTATTTTATTAGAAAAATCGATGTTGGTTTGCAGTATATTTTGAAAGGCATTGATGTCGATTAGTACTATTTCGGTATCAGCCAAAGCACTTAACGAAAAATGATGGTTTCCGTTGACCCACATTCCGGGGTCTAAAATAATATCGCAACCTTTAACCAAAGAGATGATAAAATCGCGTTCGCCGGTTTCGACATAAACCTTTGCGAAGCCTTTTTTAAAACCAACAAGATGTGAAAAAGGAGTGCCTTGTTTAAAAATGGTTTCACCGGCTTTGTATTTTACATATAACATGTTAATCCGAAGCAAATCTTTTTCTTTTTCACTCAACCCCACAAACGTGGTGCAATTTTTAAAATAATCGACACAATTATTATACGATTCTTTCTTCATGGATTGGATATAAAATGTTCTTTAACAGTATTTTTATTGATAAAAAATGGTTTTAAATGGTTTTATTACAATAGTCAAAGATAAAAAAACCGGCGATTAAACTTTAAATTTGTTAAACTTTTAATCATCATTCTTAACCCGAAAATTTCATAAAAATATATTACGATTCTCAATTACATGCATCTTTCAAACATCTTCAATTTTTTTTTTGAAAATAGCTCGCTTTTCTCTGCAAAAAAAAATTTGCTCTTGCTTGAAATACATGGTACTTGAACATCTCAAAACGAAGTTTATGAATGAATCAGGTTAATTTGATAAAAAAAATACGAAAAAGCTTAGGCATTTTTTGTATTTTACTTATGTGTTCAGTTTAAAAAGTCGCAATGCGGTTATATATGCAAAATTTTTTGTCGTCAAAATACTGTAAAACAGTTAATTAGATAACCGCTTTGCGATTCTGATTCCAAAATTTGAGCTTTTTATACCAAACTCACTTATATTTGAAATTAATCTTAAAAAAAACATCTATGAATTATTTTATTAAAATTTTTGTTTTCCTTTTTTTATTCGGGTCGCTCTTGTCGTGCGAATATGAAACCATAAAACCCCTAAAAGTTGAGGTTGAAAGTGCTTCATTTGCTACCGACGTTTACCCATTGTTTTCAACATGTTCTACTTGTCATAACGGTAGCCACATTTTTGATTCACGCGATCTAACTAAGGCTTATACTTCATTAACTCTGCCTGCCAACGGGCTTGTTGTTCCTCCTTTAACAGAAAATAATCTAATGAAAATGATATCGGATAAACATCAGGGAACAGCAAATTATTCTGCAACCGACATTGCAAAGATTGAAAAATGGATTGCAGACGGATATCAAAACAATTAATTATTTTGAAAATCAAATTTAAATTACGAAAAAAAATGAAAAAATCACTATTTGTTTTTATTGCTGTTCTGCTTTTTCAATCGCAAATTTTTGCCCAAATCACCGAGATTTTTTATGCTCCGGTTTTAATTGATAATCAAACAACAACATCGCCCACCAAGAAACAAAAAATATTTCAACTGCATCACAGATTTTCCAAAATAGAGGAAATCAGCGATTTATACGGAATCTATGGAGCATCGAACGTTCGTGTCGGTTTGGATTACGGAATTACCGACAAATTAATGATTGGTTTTGGAACCGAAAAATACAGCAAAATGCAAGAACTCCGTTACAAATACGCCATTTTGCAACAAACCGAAGGTAAAATTCCGGTTTCTCTTTCGTATTTCGGAAATATTGTGGTTCAGGGCGGGAAAAAAGACCTTTTCGGTGCCGATTATAAGTTCACAAACCGAATGTCGTATTTTCATCAACTCATAATTGCACGACAGATAACGAGTGGAATCGCTCTGCAAATTGCTCCGAGTTTTTCGCATTTCAACAAAGTAGATTCAATTTACGAAAACGATGCTGTCGGCATCAATGTTGGCGGAAAAGTGAAAATCCACAACGATATTTCGTTTATTTTCGAGTTCAATCAAGGATTTTGGACCAAAGATATGCGATACTTCCAAAACGAGGCAAAACCCGGTTTTGCTTTTGGTGTAGAACTTGGAACAGGCACCCACGCTTTCGAGATTTTTGCTTCGACACTCGACCAAATTACACCGCAAAAAATTTATAACTTCAATCAAAATGCTGTTTCCGACAGCGATAATAAATTGGGCGGATTTATGTTCGGTTTTAATCTCACCGCACGAATGTAATTGTTAATGGTTAATTATAAGGAAGTCATAATTACTATACTTCGTTATATTTTCATATCTAACAGAATATTAGTAATTTACAGATAT
>DYMH01000057.1:12059-21281 GCA_020721645.1 Draconibacterium orientale | reverse complement strand
ATAAATTTGAATTGGTCGCAAATTGTATTGATTAAGTAAATAAGTCTAAAAAGTTATTCTCGTTTCAGGCTGCACTTCGGTAACATGCCGACGGAACGGAATAATTCGACGATGCGTGCAGGCGTTCATTATTATAATAGTCAAAGTACTTTTTTAAACCCTTAAACAAATCTACACCATTTTCGTAAATATTCAAATAAACATTTTCATATTTCACACTCCGCCATAAACGTTCTAAAAAAAATTGTCCAAAGCTCGTCCTTTACCTTCCATAGTAATTCGTATTTTATTGTCAATTAATACGTTTGTAAATAATGTATCGTTCTGAAAAAACTTTACAGGTTAAACATTAAATTTCCGTGTATAATATTACATCATTTTTTAATATTCCTGACACTTCGTTGCGAAGCAAAAGTTCCTTCTGTAGTTTTGTAAAAAAGAAAGCATGCTCCGAAGTTCTTCCTAAATTCTATAAAGCGAATTTTGTATGTCAATTTGTACGTAAATAAAACAAAAAAGACCTACAATTTCTTGTAAGTCTTTGATTTTTAGTGTGGGAACTGCTGGATTCGAACCAGCGACCCTCTGCTTGTAAGGCAGATGCTCTGAACCGGCTGAGCTAAGCTCCCTTTTTGCCATGCCTTTTTCTGTAAAAGCGATGCAAAGATAGGTCAATATTTAATTTCTGCAAATTTATTTTATTTTTTTGTGATTTTTTTTCAAAAAATAATAGGAAATCAGAAAACCAAGATTTTTAAACAAATTATTAAAACTATAATTCACAAATACATAGCATTAAAAAAGAACAAAAAATTCGCAACACAAGGGAATATTCGACTGTTGTCTCAAAAAATTTATAAAAACCTCTATTTTTCTGATAAAAAAAATGAGATATTTTGGCAAAATACATATCTTTGGGATAAATAATTTTACACGAATATGGAAGAAAAAACTGAACGAAAGTGCAGCAATTGCGGAGCCCCCTTAGATGCCTACTCCTACACATGTCAATTTTGCGGTTTTGTAATTCTCGACAGAGTGAAAAGAACTCCCGACAATCCGGCAGATATGACCTTTCAGGAATCGGTCGATATAACCGAAACCAATCTTAATTTAATACACGAAATACCGATTCCCTCATTCGGCAGGGCATTGACAGATGTTATACGAATTTATATCATCATTATCACATTCGGTATCGCCGCAATATTTTGGAAACGCCCAAAAATCAGATTCAATAAATCGAATTACGAAAAATTAAAACATATCGTAATACGAAACATCGGCTTTATAAAAGCCTCAGCAAAAGGTTCACCCGATTTATTATCGCATGTTGGTGTTCTCGAAAAAGAATTACAACAGTCCGATAAAAAAATCAGAAACGGAATTGTAGTGCGGGTTTTAACGTATATATTAATTCCACTGGCATATATTATTTTTTTACAAACTTCTAATACAGATACAAAAAGAACGGACACTGTGAGCGTACTGCCTGTCATGTCCACCGTAAAAACCGATGATTCCGTTTTACGCGATTTGCTCACGGTGATGCCCGACAGTTGTCGCATTCAAATAAAAGATTCGGTGTTAAAACTTTATACCTTGTCCGTAATTATCAAAAAACGCGAGGCTATCGACAGTATGCGACTGAGAAATTTGGAAATTAGAGCATGTTTTGTCGATAATCCGAAAAAAGGTCTCGATGCAAATTGTTGCCATACATTGCTGTTGTCTTTCGACGAACTTGCAAAATTCAAAAAATATGCACAAAATAAAGATATTCTTAGTGATACGCTAATTTTCAAACTTGATAAAGAAGATAGAAGGTATTTCAATAAATCGAGCATCAGTTGCAGCAAAGATTTCATTATCACAATAAAAAATTAAGTACTAAAATATACTTTGATTGGTTGATTTTTTGATGTGCTGATATGCTGATTGTTTTAATATCAAAAAGTTAAACAATTTGCAAAACACAATTTATGACAGTGCTTAATATATTATGATAAACAAGCATCTCTTAAACAAAAAACGCAAATGAAGTTTTCAAATTTTCATACGCACTCTAATTTTTGTGATGGAGCCGAATCGCCCGAAGAATACGTTAAACAAGCACTCTTAAAAGAAATGGCATCGCTCGGATTTTCGGGACATGCACCCGTCCCATTTCCTTCGACTTGGAACATGCCCGAAAATATTTTTGGGAATTACATTGCTGATATTCAAAGCCTTCAAGCGAAATATCGGGCTCAAATTCCAATATTTTTGGGTGCCGAAATTGATTATATTCGAGACATTCAATCGGCAGCAGATTTTCAAAAATACCATTTGAATTATATAATTTCGGCAATTCATTATTTGAATCCACAAAACGAAGAAATACCGTGGGATTTTATTATTTCTCCGTCTGTTTTCAGACTTGGATTGAAAAAATATTTTGAAAACGACATCAAAAAACTTATAAAATTATATTACACAGAAATGAATCTGATGATTGAAAAAGGCGGATTCGATATTGTTGCACACATCGACCAGATTGGGAAATTCAATCAAGGAAATCAATGGTTTTCGGAGCAGGACACGTTCTATAAAAATTCGTACAAAGAAACCATTGAACTTTGTGCCGAAAAAAATATCATCATAGAAATCAATACACGCGGACGTTTGAAAAATTTAACCGAAAATTATTATCCTTCAGGCGATTTTATCAAAGAATGTCGGGCAAAAAATGTTCAAATTATATTGAGTGCCGATGCACATCGTCCGCAGGAAGTTGATTCATTTTTGCCCGAAGCCTTACATTATATTAAAAATCTGGGATATAAGGAAATAATGACATTGAAAGACAACAAATTTTCACCGGTCGAAATTTGAAAAACCGGAAAAATAAATATTGTTGATAAATAAAATGAAATTATTTTTTTAATTGATTAAATTTGCGAAATATTTAAAGTTGAAATGTCGAAATACAAATACAATCCGGAAACCCTGCAATTTGAAATTGTCGAAATCAGCAAAAAACGACGATTTTTTCGCTACGTTATCACAACGATAGTAACGGCTACTGTTTTTTGTTTTATTCTTGTCCTTTTATATTTATATTTAATAGAATCTCCCGAACAAAAACAAATTAAATACGAAAACCAAGCACTCGAAAAACAATACAAAACCTTATTAAACCGAAAAATAGAAACCGATAAGGTTTTAAAAGAACTTCAAAATAGGGATAAAAAAATTTACCAAACCGTTTTCGAGATCAGCCCCGAAAATGATTCTCTGGATATCGAAGACCCCTACAAAAAATTTGAACGAAAAAATATCAATAGCTTAACCGATTCAAATACTCGACAATTGAACTTTTTAATAAATTACGTTGCAAAACAACGCAAAGAAAGTTTTGATTTGGTAAAAATGTTGAGCAGTGCCGAAAATATTTTAACAATCCCTGCACTTCAACCCATTCAAAATTCCGATATGCGCTATATGGTTTACGGCTACGGAATGCGTATCGACCCGATATATAAAACCCCAAGTTTTCACCCCGGCATCGATTACGCTTGCCCCGAAGAGACAAGTATTTATGCAACTGCCGACGGAACTGTGACCAATACCGATGAAGCCAAACGCGGTTACGGTCTGCAAATTAGGGTTAGAGGCGGCGATTACGAAACGGTTTACGCACATTTGAGGGAAGCCTTTGTAAAAGTGGGGCAAAAAGTGAAACGGGGCGAACGCATCGGTTTGTCCGGAAATTCCGGAAAATCGTATGCTCCGCATCTTCATTACGAAGTTCTTTACAAAGGGAAAACAGTAAATCCAGTCCTGTTTTTTCTTATCGATTTAAATACACAAAATTATTCCGAAATGTATCAACTTGCAGCCCGAGGCGGTGTAAGTTTAGATTAACTCTCGAAAAATCTGCAATTTTTTATCAAAAAAAAACAAAATTGAGCTTCTTGCAATAAAATTGCATTAATTTAATTTGCTGTAAATTATCATTTTTCAGATAACTATTAAATCTGCAATTCAATATCTCAATTTTTCACCCACACGATTTTAATCAGCCAAATAATAACAAAAAAATGAAAACCTACCGTGAAATTTTCAAATGGGGCGACAAACGCGAAGAACAAATCGACCTGAATATGATTCGTGTAATCAAAGAAAATTTTGGCTATTCAGACAAAGATTTTGAAAATAAACACCTCTCGGGCAAATCCGAAATTAAAAACATAGCGGCATCGAAATTCGATGAAAACACTCAAAACGTATTCATTTCAATTGTCGGCTCTGAAAATTTTTACATTGATGATTTTTCAAGAGCTAACTTTGCTTACGGAAAATATTATCTCGACCTGCTTCGACTGCGAAAAATGCTAATCCCCACCCCGCCCGATGCGGTACTGTGTCCGAGAAATAACGATGAAATTGAAAAAATTATCGCATATTGTTCCGAAAATAACATTCCGATAATTCCGGTTGGCGGGCAGTCGTCGGTTACACAAGGAACAGAAACTCGCAAAGGCGGTTTGGTGTTGGACTTAACAAAACATTTAAACACAATAGTCTCTTTAAATACTATAAATCAAACAGTTACGGTTCAGGCAGGCATGTTCGGACCGGCTTTTGAACAAGAACTTAACCTTGCAGGCTATACCTGCGGGCATTTTCCGCAGTCCTTCGAGTATTCCACTGTCGGAGGCTGGGTTGCAGCCAAAGGAGCCGGACAGGCATCGACCGGTTACGGAAAAATTGAAGACATGGTACTCACTCTCAAAGTATTGACTCCGGCTGGTTTGATAGAAAATAAACCATTCCCCAAATCAGCCCAAGCATGGGATATATTTCCCCTGTTCTTTGGTTCGGAAGGAACACTTGGTGTTATCTGCGAAATTACCATGAAAATCCGAAAATTTCGTCCACAAAATACCCGCTATGCCTCGTTTATTTTCAAAGATTTTGAAAGTGCAGTGGCAGCCATGCGAGACACGATGCAATCCGGAATCGGACTTCCGCATTTATTTCGCATTTCGGACCCCGTAGAAACCGACATTGCTTTTAAAACCAAAGGATTCGATAACACATTCAGCGACAAGGTGTTAAAATCATTAGGTTACAAACAGGGAAAGCGTGTTTTGATGTTTGTTTCTGCCGAAGGACATTGGACTTATACGAAAACGGTGATTTCACGAATCCGAAAAAAAGCGAATAAATTTCACGCACTTTATCTGGGCAAAAAGCCAACGCGACAATGGCTCAAACAACGTTATACGAGTGCTTACCTCCGCGACCCCTTGATGGATGCCGGAATTATGACCGATACAATTGAAACTGCCGTTATGTGGGACGATTTGGTAAATTTGCGACAAGCTGTTGTAAATTATGTGGAAAAACGACCCCAAACGGTATTAATGATTCATATTTCGCATGTGTACGAAAACGGGGCAAATTTGTATTTTACATTTCTCAGCCCAATGAAAAAAGAGCAAGAAATAGAAGATTATGTTCAATTTCATCACGGTTTGGTAGAAACCATTGTCCAAAACAAGGGTTCACTTTCGCACCACCACGGCATAGGGCGAACCTTAGCACCGTGGATGGAGAAAGTCTTGGGAATCAATTCAATGAATGTTCTCAAAGCCGTAAAAAATCATTTCGACCCAAACCACATTATGAATCCGGGAGGTACTTTGGGAATTTGAAAATGAAAAAAATATCTCCACAAAAAAAAGACAACCATTGCTGATTGTCTTTTGTAGCGAGAGCGAGAGTTGAACTCGCGACCTCCGGGTTATGAATCCGACGCTCTAACCATCTGAGCTATCTCGCCGTGTTTTGAGCGTGCAAATATAGATAATTCTTTGTTTCATACAAAAATTTTATTTTTTTATTTCATTTTTTTTTCTAAATTGCAGTCAATGTTTTCAAACTTAAAAAGAAATGGTTGAAAAAGAAAAAATAGAACTCGAATTTTCGGTTAATTCCTCACCCGGAGTCCTCTTTTTTAGGCTCAGCGACCCTTCCGGGCTTCAAGAATGGTTTGCCGACAAGGTTACTCTCAATAACAATATCTTCACATTTACTTGGAGCGACAGCACAGAACAAGCCCAAATTATTGACCAAAAAGAAGCGGTATTTATAAAATTGAAATGGCTCGGTATCGAAAATAAAAACTGTTATCTTGAATTTAAAATTCAAATTCAAGAGCTGACCGAAGAAACGGCATTAATTATCACCGATTTTGCGGAACCCAATGACAAACAAAGTACCATCGAAATCTGGGAAAAGCAAGTTTCGGAATTACGAAATGTTTTGGGAGTCGGATAGCAATCGATTAATATATTTGCAAAAGTATTCAACTCAATTCTTTTTTCTTCAACAAAAATTATATCTTAGGATTTTGAAAAAGCCAAATTCTAAGAAATGAGCAAGTTCAACGACCCGATAATTCTATCAATTGATGCCGGAACACAATCTGTGCGTTCGGTATTTATTGATTTACAAGGAAATATACTCGAAATATCTAAAATAGAAATTGAACCCTATTTTTCGCGAAAACCGGGCTGGGCAGAGCAAGACCCGGAATATTTTTGGGAAAAATTGTGCGAATCGACCCAAAAATTATTTCATCAAACCAAAATCCCCAAAGAACGCATAACTGCTGTAAGTATAACAAGCCAACGAGGAACTGTGATAAATCTCGATAAAAACGGCAAACCGCTTCGCCCCGCAATTTTGTGGCTCGACCAACGCTTGGCAGACCCCGGTCGCTATCCTTCAAAATCTCTGCAAGCCTTATTACAAATACTGAATTTACGCAATTCGGTGATTCACGCTTCAAAAAACGGAGAATGTAATTGGATAATGCAAAACGAACCGGAAATCTGGGAAAAAACCGACAAATATCTTTACCTGTCGGGATATTTAACGTGGAAATTGACGGGCGATTTTACGGAATCCATCGGTTGTTCGGTCGGGTACATGCCTTTCGATTACAAAAAACACGAATGGACATCAACATCTCACACAAATTACAAACTCTTTCCTGTCGATAATAAATTGCTTCCCAAATTAGTCAAACCAAGCGAAATATTAGGATATATCTCAAAATCAACAGCCATAGAAACAGGCATTCCCGAAAAATTACCCTTGATTGCCGCCGCCGCCGATAAGGCTTGTGAAGTTCTCGGCTCCGGTATTTATTCATCCGGCTCTGCATGCCTGAGCTATGGAACTACGGCAACTGTTCAAACAACTTCCGATAAATACGTGGAAGTGATTCCTTTTTTTCCTCCTTATCCCGGAGCAATACCTAAAAATTATAACACCGAAGTGATGATCTATCGCGGGTTTTGGATGGTCAATTGGTTTAAACAGCAATTCGGGCAACGCGAAATGCTCTTAGCCCAAGAAACCGGGCGTGCCCCCGAAGAATTGTTCGACGAAATGATTCGCGATATTCCGCCCGGCTCCATGGGATTAACCCTGCAACCCTACTGGTCGCCGGGAGTGCGAATCCCGGGAACGGAAGCCAAAGGTGCAATTATCGGTTTTGGTGATGTTCACACCCGAGCACATATTTACAGGGCAATACTCGAAGGGCTTGCCTATGCCCTCAAAGAAGGTCTTATGAGAACCGAAAAACGAACAAAAATTCCGATTACAAAAATAATTGTTTCCGGAGGTGGTTCTCAGAGCCGCCAAGCAATGCAATTAACAGCTGATATTTTCGACAAACTTGTCGAAAAACCTCATACCTACGAAACTTCTGCACTCGGAGCCGCAATCAATGCTGCGGTAGGTATGAAATATTACTCCGATTTTAGCTCAGCTGTAAAAAATATGTGCCGTGTAGGTGAAATTTTTGAGCCTGTCCCCCAAAATAGAGATATTTACGATAAATTATTCAACAATGTCTATTTAAAAATGTACAAGAAACTTCAACCTTTGTACTCCGAAATTCAAAATATCACCGATTATCCCCAAAAAATGTGATTCTATTATTGTTTATAAAGATGTAATAAACAGATATTTAATCTACTATATCATCGTTTTGTTTTCAAGTATTTTTAATGTAATTATGGAATTTGATACCAAGATATATCATAGTATCAAATCCTAAATTTACAACCATGAAAACAAAAAATCATAAATTCGCACTCGGTCGCAAAATGACTTTTTTGGCTTTTACAGTCTTATATTTTGCCGTTCAGACACAATTTTTGCAAGCCCAAGTTTACAATTCGTGCAAAAGTAAAAATTCCATAACCGAAGAGAAAAAAGACGATGTTTCGGGCAAAATTACACAAATACCGGTTGATGTCGATCATTACGGCAATGCACAGGGAAATCAATACGACTTAGCAGTGGACGGAGCTTTTGAAGGTCAAACAATTGCCGTTCTGCATCTATACACCGACGAAAGTTTCGATTTTAGTTTACCCAAAGCAGCATTGAAAGAAAAAGGGTTTTCGGTATATCGATGGCTCGACAATCCGCCTACGCCGGAAGAATTGGAGAAATCCCTGAAAAAATCCTGCCAATTATGGATTATTTCCGACAGCTATCAAAAACTCAATGAAGGACATTTGAAAGTGATAAAGAAATTTTTCGACAGCGGGCACGGTGTCTATATTTGGGGCGATAACGAACCTTATTATGCAGATGCCAATTATGTTTCGGAATATTTACTTGGTGTTCAAATGACAGGAAACCTCCCCGGAAACGAAGTCGTTGGGTTAAACAATAAAAATCAAAAAATTGGTTTAGCTCCCGGACATCTGATTACCACCGGGTTGCAATATGTTTACGAAGGAGTTACCATTGCAACCATTGATGCCAATACGGCTCTCACGCCGTTAATTTATGGACACGAAAAAAATCTTGTTACCGCCACTTACGAAAAAGACGGGAAACGAGCCATCCTCGACGGCGGTTTCACTCGCTTGTACATTGCATGGGACGCAGCCGGTACAGGGCGTTATGTGAAAAACGCCGCCGCTTGGTTGGTTAATTACGAACGTTTTGGAAATGTAAGCGGTAAGTAACTAATTTTCTGTTTATTAGTTGAAAAAAGACTGCTTGTACGGCAGTCTTTTTAATTTTAGAAGTATGAAGCAATCTATCAGATTAAGTAATCGGACAGATAGATTTATTTGTATATTATAATGTCCGTATTCTTATAAAATCAAATTATTACTTCTTTAACCATTAACAATTATC
>DYMH01000057.1:0-11959 GCA_020721645.1 Draconibacterium orientale | reverse complement strand
AAAATCAAAACCCGCAAGCCTGCATTTATTCAGGCATAATTACGTCCGAAAACTCTATTTCAATCAACACAAAACTATTCCGGAAATACAAGAAATTTTAGGCTTGAAAAGTTTGGATATTGTGAGTGATTATGTGTTTGGGGAGATAACGATTTATTGATTCCGAAATAAAAATTCTGTGTTTGATAATTCTTTTCCGGCAAACAAACTATTAAATAAAAACTCTTTTTGATTTGTATTTTTAGATTTATTTGATTAATATTGCCTTGTTTTATTGACTTTATATTAATAATATTGACCTGTATTTTTATATATAATGAAAAGAAATATAGATAATTATCTAACAGATTGGAAATTACAAAATAAACATAAAGTATTAATCCTTCGCGGTGCGAGACAAGTCGGAAAAACATATTCGGTTCGACAACTGGGAAAAACTTTTCCCGGCTTTATTGAAATTAATTTTGAATTAGATCAAGACGTAAAGTTCTTTTTTCAACAATCATTAAATCCCGAAATATTAGTCGAAAAGCTTTCCGCCTACTATTCCACGGAAATTATTGCAGGCGAAACTCTTTTATTTTTCGATGAAATTCAAGAATGTGAAGAAGCATTAAAATCTTTACGTTTCTTTTACGAAAAAATGCCAGAACTTCACGTTATTGCCGCAGGTTCGTTGCTTGAATTTGCAATTTCAGAAATAGCATCGTTTGCTGTCGGCAGAATTACAAATTTGTTCATGAAGCCCTTAACTTTTAATGAATTTCTTTCCGCAATTAATGAAAAAGCCTTAATTAATATTACTGAAAAAGCCGATTTCGACAAACCCATTGATTTACCTTTTTTCAATCGCTTGACCGACATATACAAAACATATTGCCTGATAGGCGGTTTGCCCGAAGTTGTTCAAACATATATTGATACCCGTAATTTGATACAATGCCAAAAAGTTCTGTCCGATTTAATTATTTCATTCAAAGATGATTTTGCGAAATATAAAAAGCGTTCCCCGATTGATTGTTTGAATGAAACTTTTAATTCTATCGTGTTTCAAACAGGTTCTAAATTTGTATTTTCAAACGTCAATTCTCACAGTTCTCATAAGCTTTTGATTCAATCGCTTGAAATGCTTGTAATGGCTGGGTTAGCTTACAAAATCCATCATACTTCCGCATCCGGTTTGCCTCTGGGTTCACAAGTAAATCTGAAAAAATTTAAAGTTATTTTATTTGATGTCGGTATTCATCAACAAATTGCGGGCGTTGATATTCCGTTGTTTTTAACGGCTACAAATTATAATGTAATGAACAAAGGAAATACTGCGGAATTATTTGCAGGGTTGGAATTACTTGGAAATGACAAACCCTTTCAAATCAACAATTTATATTACTGGCACCGTGAAAGCAAAAGCAGTAATGCCGAAATAGATTATATTATTCAAAAAGGTAACACCATAATTCCGATAGAAGTAAAAGCCGGAACAAAAGGACAAATGCAAAGTATGCACTTGTTTTTGCAGGAAAAAAAATTGGATTACGGGATACGGTTTTCACTCGAAAACTTTTCTGTTTACAACAATATCAAAACAATACCGATTTTTGCAATCAATAATATTTTTGAAAAAGACTCATTTTGAAATAATAATGCAGATTCTTATGTAGCGAAATAGTAACCCATATTATGGGGTTTGATGAAGATAAAATTTCCATCCGCAAACCCTAAATTTCATTAAAAATCAAATCAATTTTTACTATCAATTAGCCTCATACCGAACCTATACCCGAACATTCAACAAACTTTCTGCGGCAATCAATTTTTTGTAAAATCAAAACCGGCAATCCTGCATTTATTCCGGCATAATTACGTCCGGAAATTGTACTTCAATCAACATAAAACCCTTACGGAAATTCAAGAAATTTTAGGCTTGAAAAAGTTTGGATATTGTGAGCGATTATGTGTTTGGGGAGATTATGATTTAACGATTTGAAAAACATTTTTCAAAAACCGCTTAATAATTCCTATTTTTACATCACACTTTCACATTTTTGAAAAACCCGAAATGAACTTAAAATCAATCTCTCCCGATATCGCCCTGAAACATAATTCGCAAACCGTTTCCGGAGAAAATATTCAAAATTTTCATACCGGAATCAATGATTTGCTGTTGAAACTCAATAAAAATACCACGGCAAAAGAAGAGCATTCGGAACGTGTTGCAATTATGTCATTTTTAAAAACAGTCGATTATTCCGATAACGATTTTGCTTTTGAAGAAGGAAAAATTGACCTTGCCATCAAATCCGGCGACAAATTCGGTGTGTTATTCGAAACCAAATCGAGCAACGAAAAAAAAGATATGGTTTCGCCCGGAAACCTGAATGTAAAACCTTTGCATCAAGTTATTTATTACTATATACAACAACGAAAAGCCGGAAATAACGAACTGAAACACATTGTAATCACCAATGGTTACGAATGGTACATTTTTGATGCTCTCGATTTCAACAGAATATTTTATGAGAATAAAGAACTGTTGAAAAATTTCGACGAACACCAAAGCGGAGCAAAAGCAAGCAAATCGACACAAAATTTCTACGAAGAAATTGCCAAAAAATTTATCGAAAACATTGATGCCGAACTCAAAGCCGTTTACTTCAATCTCAACGATTATTCCGATGCCAAGCCCGCGAAACTCGAATTTCTGTACAAATTGCTGTCCGGTCAAAATTTGCTTAAAAAAGTTCCGAAAACCGACAGCAACAAACTCAATACAAAGTTTTTCAAAGAACTTTTGTATATCATGGGTTTAGAGGAACAAAAAGACGGAAACAAAAAAGTGATTCGAGAAAAATCAATTCCCGACGAAGGTTCGCTTATCGAAAATCTGAAATCGAAAATTGAAGCGCACCGTGTTTTAGACGATTTCAAAGATATTGATAAATACGGAGCAACATATCACGAACAATTGTTTGCCGTTTCTTTGGAATTGGTATTGACATGGATTAATCGCTTGCTTTTTATCAAATTACTCGAAGGACAGTTGGTCGATTATCACAACGGCGACAGCGAAAAATACCGATTTCTCAGCTACGAAAAAGTCAATGAATTTGACGTTTTAGACACATTATTTTTTGAACTGCTGAATGTTCCGGTTGAAAGTCGCAAACCAAAAGTTAAAGAACGCTACCCGAATATTCCGTATTTGAACAGCTCGTTGTTCGACCCGTCGGAACTCGAAAAAAAAGTTGCCTTTATTTCTTCGCTGAAAGACAATTTGCGGCTGCCATTGTTTCCGCAAACCGTTCTCACAAACGAAACGGCAAAAGATTTGCCCACGCTCGATTATTTGCTCAAATTTTTGGGTGCTTACAATTTTGCATCGCACACCGAAGACGTACTTTACACCGAAAAAGGCGAACTCATCAACGCATCGGTCTTGGGATTGGTGTTCGAGAAAATAAACGGTTACAAAGAAGGCTCGTTTTACACACCCGGATTCATCACCGAATACATGGCACACGAAACAATCCGCAAAGCCGTGATTCAAAAATTTAACAACGAATACAAACTCAAAATTGAAGATTTTCAAGAACTTTGCAATTACACAATCGACAACAGATACAAGAAAGACAAAATTCTTGAATACAACAAACTCATCAATTCCCTCAAAATTGTTGACCCCGCAGTCGGTTCCGGACATTTCTTAGTCAGCTCGCTCAATGAAATACTGGCAATTAAAAGCGAACTCGGAATCCTTGCCGACAGCGAAGGAAACCGTCTTGCCTGCAAAGTGAAAATCGAAAATGATACTGTCATCATTAACGAAACCGACAATAACCTGTTCCGTTATTCGCTCGACAGCAAAAACAACATTATCGAAGATAAAAACCGAATACAAGCCGGCATTTTTCACGAAAAGAAAACCATTATCGAAAACTGCCTTTTCGGTGTGGATATCAACCCAAATTCCGTAAAAATATGTCGTTTGCGACTGTGGATTGAATTGCTGAAAAATGCTTATTACAAATTTCCCGATGTACGGACAGGGCATGCCCTGTCCCAACCGGAATTGGAAACCCTGCCCAATATCGACATCAACATCAAAGAAGGAAATTCGCTCATCAGCCGTTTTCCGCTCGATGCCGATATTCAAAAAGCTCTGAAAAAAAGCAAATGGGATATTTCAACATATCAGAATGCAGTAAAAACCTATCACCAAGCCACCGACAAAGAGCAAAAACGAGAAATGCTCCGCTTGATAGACCTGATTAAAACCGATTTCGAAACCGAAATTGCACAAAACGATAGCCGCTACCTGAAACTAAACAAAACCAAAGGCGAACTCTTCCAATTGCAAAACCAAGGCGGTTTGTTTGAAATGACAGCCGCCGAAAAAGTCAAGTGGAACGCCGAAATTCTAAACTTTACAAACACAATTGCCAAGCTCGAAACCGAACTCTACGACATCAAAAACAGCGTCATTTACCGCAACGCTTTTGAGTGGCGTTTTGAATTTCCGGAAGTTTTAAATCCGGAAACAGGCTCTTTTGAAGGGTTTGATGTGGTGATTGGAAATCCGCCGTATATCAGACAGGAGGAATTTTCAAATATTAAAAAGTATTTACAAGAAAACTACAAAATTTATCATTCCATTGCAGATTTATTGACATATTTTGTTGAGCGTAGTCACAATATTTTGAAAAATTCCGGCACTTTCCAATTTATAATTTCCAATAAATTCGCAAGAACTAACTACGGGAAAGTAATGCGAAATTTTATATCACAAAACACGCAATTGACACATTATATTGATTTTAGCGGTGTTTCTATATTTGATGAAGCTACTGTTGATTCAGCAATTTTAGGATTTGAGAAAAATTCGAAACATAACAATACTTTTTTATTTGCCAATATTGCAAAAAATTCATTTGATATCCTTGATTTTAAAGGATATTTAAAAACTTTCGGGCAAAAATACGCCCAAAATAATTTAACTGAAAGTTCTTGGTCTTTTGAAAAATCAGAAGTTTTACAAATAAAACAGAAAGTTGAAAAACAAGGAATTCCTTTGAAAGATTGGAATATTACAATTAATTACGGCATAAAAACCGGCTTAAATGAAGCATTTATCATCAACGGAAACCAAAAAGATGAGTTTATTAAAAAAGATGCTGATAGTATAGAAATATTGAAACCTTTGTTGCGAGGTAAAGACATTCATGATTATTATGTTGATTTTCAGGATTTATGGTTAATTCATATCCCAAAAGGTTTTACTATTAAAACGATGAAATCTATTGAACAAGATGTGGTAAAAGAACCGATGCCGCGATATGGTTTCAAAGAATACAATGAAGCGTGGGAATTTATCAATAGTAAATATCCTGCAATAGCACAACATTTGCAAAAACATCAAGACAAGGCAGAAAATAGAAGCGACAAAGGTGATTATTGGTGGGAACAACGCGCTTGTGCATATTTAGATGATTTTGTAAAACCGAAAATAGTTTATGTTGAATTGAGTAAACAAATGTGTTATTATTATGATGGACATTCATATTACATTGACAAAACATGTTTTATGATGACCGGAAAAAGTCTAAAATACCTTTCAGCTTTTATGAATTCAAAATTATACAAATTTTGTTTTGAGAACAATTTTTCGGTTATTCAAGGCGGAACGCGAGTTCAAAGTAAAATATATATAGAGCAAATACCTGTAAAACAAATAAATGAAATGCAGGAAAAAGAATTTGAAAATAAATTAGACAAAATCCTATCCTTAAAAAAATCCAACCCGAAAGCCGACACCTCTGCCATAGAAAAAGAAATCGATGCCTTGGTTTATGAACTTTATGAATTGACGGAAGAGGAAATTGCGATTGTTGAGGGGAAAAGCCAATGATTCGGGCATTCGTAAAGCGAATATATTCCTTAAATCCACTTTTGTTAATCTGATAAAAAAACAAAAATATTAAAGGACAATGGTAGAAACGGAAGAGAAACATTCTAAATATTTTAAAAATTTCAATTGCTGGATAACCGATAATACGATACGTTTTGATAACCTGACAAATCAACGTATAATACCCGAATTTATTAATTCCATCAACCGTTTGGTTTATAAATTCGGACACAGAACAATCATTTTAGATTTTTCGGCAATATCCAAAGTGTTTCCGTTTCCGGCAGTGCCGGTCTCTGCATATATTCAATATTTTAAAGAAAAAGAACAGATTGAATTTCAATTCAAAGATTTACCGCCATATTTAAGAAATATAAATTTCAGTAATCCTAAAACACCTTCAAAATCATCGACAAACAGATATTCGCGCATCCTCGACAAAATATGGACGTTTAACAACGGAGACGAAGTCAACCTGCTTGTCAACGGAATTAAAAGCAGCATAAGAAAATCAATAGTTTGTGAAACAGGTATTCTCGATGCGATTGACTGGGGATTAAATGAAGTTATGGACAATGTAATTCAACATTCCGGAATCAATAAAGGATTTGTTATGGCACAAGTACACCAAGCAAATAAAAGTTTAAACGTATGCGTATTCGATTACGGTTTAGGAATTTATAATACTTTAAAAAATACCGAATATAATCCCGGAAATGCAATTGACGCAATTTCATTGTGCGTTCAGGAAGGAGTAACCCGAGATAAAAAAGTTGGTCAAGGCAACGGTTTGTGGGGGCTTTACAGTATGGTAAATCTTAACGGAGGACATCTTACAATCATTTCGGGCAAAGGCGGGTTAAATTTCAACCAAAAGGATAATAAAATTTATTCGTACCAAGATATTATTTTACTAAATAATGAAAATCAAGCAACTAACATCAATTTCCACTTGAATTTAGATAAAAATATTTCTATCAAAGAGGCATTGAAAGGATATGAATTAATTGATTTATTTGTTGAGAGCTTAGAAAACGAACGAGGTCAATTTATTTATAAAATTTCAGAAGCAGCTTCGGGTACCGGCACTCGACAATCTGCAATAGCAATTAAAAATGAAATTTTAAATATTCAGAAACAAACTCAAAAATCAATTACACTTGATTTCAGTGATATTGGAATAATTTCATCTTCATTTGCCGATGAATTGATTGCGAAATTGATTGTAATGTTCGGTTTTTTTCAGTTCCAAAATACGTTTAAACTTATCAATATGAATTCCACGATTCAAGCCATCTTGCATCGCTCAATCGGCATGAGATTTGCCGAAACATACAATAACGAAGTTTGATTTACGTTCTTATCTTAAATAACGAGAATTAAATTTTATTTGATTAAAGTATTGCAATAATCATTTTTTTTGCTTTGCTTTGTACCATAAAGAAAATAAAAAATGCTTACGCATTTATATAATAGTGGCAACATTATAACAAGGCTCAATAATTTGAGCCTTTTTTTTTACAGACAACTAAACTTTATGAATTGACGGAAGAGGAAATTGCGATTGTGGAGGGGAAAAGCCAATGATTCGGGCATTCGTAAAGCGAATATATTCCTTAAATCCACTTTTGTTAATCTGATAAAAAAAAGATTGAAAGAAAATATTAATGCTTATCCCGAATATTACCTATATAGTTTGTAAAATTTGTATCTTATTGTAAAACAGTGAAAAAAAGAAATTATTTTTTGAGACGTGTGCAACACGTCTCTACGTGCAGAACTTTCTGCATGCTGTGTAGAGACGACTTGCGGTCGTCTCAAAAATAAAAAAAATGTTTCAAAATATAATTTTAGGTATTATGCGGGATAAGCATAAAATATTTCATTCTTTCAATCTATGTTGCGGAGAGAGGAACTCCTTTTCCTTTCTCTGTAACTTATTGAAAATCTGAATATAAAGCTACCCCAAAATTCGAGGCATGTGAAACACATGCGAAACACTTTAACAGGTATCATTAATTCAAAAAACTTAAAAAATATAGTAAAAATGGTATCAACACTAAAATATAACAATAGTTAAAGCAAAATATTTCGATACCAAGCAAACAATCATATTGTTCTGAAAACAAACACATTCTACCTTTGATAAAACAAAACCAAAAGCCTATGACAATTTTTTACTCCAATATTTACAATTAACAATTAATAATTAACCATTACATATTTATTCGGTATCCTTATCAAAATTAAAAATAATCAACTTGCAGTCATTCATATTTTGTTGATTATATGATGCATTAGAGTAATTTCACGCGTGCAATAACGGGTTGATGGTCGGAATATTTAAAACCCAAATCTTCGGTATGTACCGAAATTCCTTTTACGTTAGGCGAAAGCAGGTAAAAGTCGATGACCGTAGTCAATGTTGTTTTGGGATTGTATGGTGCAGAAACTCTTCTGTTTGAAGGCGTTTTTGAATCGTAAAACCATGTCCATTCGGGCAAATAATCTGTTTCAATATCCTTTCGGTCTTGATTATCCATTTTATTATTAACAAATTCGGGCTTGAAATTCGGCGGACTTTGATTCCAATCGCCTCCGACAATGATGTAATTTCCTTTTTTGTATTCTTCCTGTAAAAATATTTTTAAAAATGCCATTTGTTCGTCTCGCAAAGTTCCGTCGTCATAGGCAGTACAATGGGTATTTATGATGAGTAATTCTTTGCCGTTTGTTGTTGGGTAACGGTTGACGAGATAGCATCTATCGAGCATAAATAAATTTGTGGGCCACGAAAAATTGCCCGGAAATTGATAGCGGTCGGAAGTTGAAGGTGTGAACTTGCTGTAATTTGTAATTCCGCCCAAAACCGAGCCCATAGGCTCTTTGAGTGGTATCGGAACAAAAAATACTTTGTAATTGATGCCGACAGTTTTTGTGTAATTTGGAAAAATCGTACCAAATTTTTCAATTTGATTGATTTTGTAACTTCGTTTCGATTTTTCGTCAACTTCCTGCAACATAAGGAAATCGATGTTTTGATGTGTTTTTAAGTAATCTTCGGTTCCTTTGATGTTATTTTCAACAGTTTGCAAATTAGGACGTACATGTTTTCCGCCTTCATAGAAAAAATCCATTTCGGCATTCAATCCGCAATAACCGACATTCCAAGTCATCAGTGTAATTTCAGCCGAATCGGAAATTATCGTTGCTGAATCCGAAGTAAAAACGTTAATTTGAGGTTCAGGTCGATAATCGTTCAAAGTGGCAAATATCAAAAATAATGCAAAAAGACCAACAATTCCAATTACGACAAATAATAACATTTTAAAAAATTTTTTCATGCGATTTGAGCTTATTAAGGTCGAATATTTTTTAAATTATACTAAGCACGGTCATAAATTGCGTTTTACAAATTGTTTAACTATTTGATATTAAAAGCAATCAACATATCAGCACATCAAAAAATCAACCAATTAAAGTATAACTTATTTCGTGGATTTAAAACTTTTAATTGAGTGGGAAATACGATATTCCGAAAACTGTTTTAATAACGTATTCCGATTATTAAAATATCATCGATCTGATTTCGGGAATCACGCCAATTTTCCATATAATTTTCCAGGTAATGCTTTTGTTCCTGCATTGAAAGGTGTTGTATTTCGAGCAAAATCTCTTTAAAATTCCGGGATTTCAATTTTAGTCCTTTTTGCCCGCCGAATTGGTCAATATATCCATCTGAAAAAATGTAGAAGGTGTCGCCTTTTTGTATCGGAATAATATTTTGCGTGTAGGGTTTCATAGTGCTCATGTAGATTCCTATTGGCATTCGGTCGGGTTTAACTTCAATAATTTCCGGTGTTTCCGACTGCTTTCTGACAATATAAAGTGGATTGTAGGCTCCCGAAAATTGAAGTTCGTTTTTATTCGTGTCAAATACACACAATGCAATGTCCATACCATCTTTGGCTTCATCGTCTTTGCCTGTTTGGTGGAGCGATTCGATAACATTTTCACGCAATTTGTCCAAAATCAAGTGCGATTCCGAGAGTTGTCCTTTGTTCACAATTTCGTTTAAAAATGAAACTCCCAACATGCTCATAAATGCTCCCGGAACGCCATGTCCGGTACAATCTGCGGCAGTAATTATCAATTTCTCATTTTGTTTTGCCATCCAATAAAAGTCGCCGCTGACAATATCCCGCGGTTGAAAGAGTATAAAATAATCTTCCAAATCATCGGTAAACATTTTACGAGTGGGCAATATCGCATTTTGTATCCGTTTTGCATATTGAATGCTGTCGGTTATTTCCTTTTTTTGCCGCAGTGCGACATCTCGCTGCCCAATAATAACAACACTTTGCGATTCAATTTCATCGCGTTGTGCAGTAATTTCTTCTTTTTGTTGTTCGAGCTCTACGTTTTTATATTCTATTTCTTGCTTTTGATCGGCAAGCAATTTATTCGCTTTTTGTTTATTTCGATAACTTCGATAAATAACAACTGCTAATAGGATCATCAACAAAAACCCGACAATAAAAAAAGTGGTAATAATTTTTTGCTTTTTCAACTTTGCGTCCTGCAATTCAGTTTGCTTTTGTTGTTCTAATTCTTTAATCTTTTTTTGCTTTTCGTATTCAGCTTTTGTTTCAAGAATGGCAATGGACCGTGTGTTATTTTGATTGAAAATACTGTCGTTAAGCATTTTAAATAGCAAATGGTTATCGTATGCTTTTTTGTAATTTCCAAGTTTTTCGTAGGATTTAGAAAGCCATTCGGCTGCTTCTTTTTCGGCTTCGACCAAGTTTTGCGAATGAGCTGTTTTTTTGGCAAATTCCATTTTTTCGGTCGCTGATTTATAGTTTCCTATTTGGAAATAATATTCGCCGATACCATTATTACAATTAACAATTCCCAAAATATCTTCGAGTTCGGTATAAATTTTCAAACTTTTATTAAAATAACTTAAAGCCTCGCCGAATTTCTTATTTTTCATGTACGTATCACCAATATTATAGAATGACAATGCGACTTTATTTTTGTAATCCAAACTTTCCGAAATTTTTAAGCATTTTTCATAAAATATCAATGCTTTTTCATAATTTTTTTTGTCGTGATAAACAGCACCAATATTATTATAAATATCAGCAAGACCTTTCTGGTCATCGGTTTGTTTCAATAATACGTCGGCTTTGCCATAGTATATCAAGGCTTCATCCAAATTATTTTGGCTTCGTTGAATATTTCCAATGTTGATATTTGCTTGTCCGGCTCCGTCCTTGTCTTTAATATCTTCATAAATTTCGAGACTTTTCAGCAAATTTTCTATTGCCTGAATATTGTTGCCTTGTGTTGTGTAAACATTCCCGATATTATTATACACTGCTGCAAGTCCTTTTTTATCTTGAATTTTTTCGAGTATTTCTCGACATTTTTCATAATTTTCGATTGCCTTATCCAATTTACCTGTATTTTTGTAGATAACGCCGATATTATTATAACTTCTGGCAACGCCGTTTAAATCGCCCATTGTTTTGTACGTTTCCAAACTAAGAAAAAAATTGGTAAAAGCTTTTTCATTTTCTCCGCTGTAAAAATAAATAATACCGATAGTTTTATATAAATCGGCAGTACCTTTCAAAAAATTATTTTTTTTTGAAATTTCTAATCCATTATTTGCAAATTCAAGTGCTTTTTGTGGATTTTCTTTTGCTGTTTTTTGGGCTATTTGATTGTACAATTGAATGCGAACCGTATCAATTTTTTGTGTTTTTAACACAGAAATAAGACTGTCTGTTTCAGAATTTTGTGCATATAAAGCAGAAACACTGAAAATTAAAAATAAAACCGAAATATATAAAAAGACTTGTTTCATAGAGTTTTGTAAAATACTGAATGAACGAAATTAATTAAAAAAAAAACAATATACAAAGTTTAATTTAAAGATTGACCTTAAATCCGCATGTCTCTCGCAAAGTCGCAGAGACTCAAAGATTTAAAAATAATAGACTTAATTACATAAATAATATTTATTTTTGCAGAAAACACTGATTA
>DYMH01000196.1 GCA_020721645.1 Draconibacterium orientale | reverse complement strand
GAGTTACACAGAGTTTCCGAGAAAAATTCAACTTGCAATATTATTGTATCGCACAATATAAAAGCGAATTACGAGTTTTCTTTCAGGCACTAATTACCGAAGTTAACTCATTAAAAAAAATGGCAAACTTCAATAATCCCGGTGATGGAAACCTCCAAATAAAAAAGAATTTGCATTTCAAAACTTCACAAATTTTTAATCCGTTTCACATCATTTGTTATTATACTGCCTGTAACTTTGCCATAAAAAATGGAAGAAAACTCCCCCGAAATTGTTGTCATCAGTGATGTTCATTTGGGGACTTATGGCTGTCACGCTCAAGAATTACTCAAATATATAAAATCCATACGCCCCCATACTTTAATTCTTAATGGAGATATTATTGATATTTGGAATTTCAGTAAAAGCTATTTTCCGTCTTCTCACATGAATGTCATTCGTGCAATATTAAAAATGGCAGTCAAGGGGACAAAAGTGATATATATAACCGGAAATCACGATGATTTATTGCGTCAATATTCAGATTTGGAAATCGGGAATTTTCAAATTGTCGATAAATTTGTTCTGGAATTGGATGGGCAAAAGGCATGGATTTTTCATGGCGATGTTTTTGATAACATGACCCAAGGATTTGCCCGTATTTTAGCGAAATTGGGAGGCAAAGGCTATGATATACTCATTGTTTTGAATCGACTGTTGAATTGGTTTTTGAAAAAAATCGGAAAAAATAAAAAAAGTTTTTCTAAGGCAATCAAAGACAGTGTCAAAAAAGCAGTGTCCTGGGTATCGAATTTTGAGTTGATTGCAGCACAACTTGCAATAGAAAAAAAATACGATTACGTTGTCTGCGGGCACATTCATAAACAACAAATCAGAACAATTACCACCGAAAAAGGAAGTGTTATTTATTTAAACAGCGGAGATTGGGTCGAAAATTTGACAGCATTGGAATATAAAAATGGTAGTTGGTCGATTTATCAATATGATGAAAATAATTTTCCGATAGATTCTTCGGAAATCGAAAAGATTGACGTGTATAATTTAATAAACAAAATCATTGCTTCGTAAATATATTAAAAACACCTCTTCGCTTTGAGCAAAGAAGTGTTTTTTGAGTAAAAAAATTCAATATCAATTTTGATTAATATTTTTCAATTCGCCGAACAACTTTTTGTTTGCTTCAATTTTTTCTTTGCTTCCGTAAACACAAAACGAATGTTGTTTTAAAATATCGGCAACCATAGGAGCAAAATTACGAATATCATCTGCCGTTGTTGTAAGAATTGCTTTTCTATCTGCTTGTACATCGGCTTCTGTGCGTTTCTCCATATAATATCGAACAGCCATACTGCCTTTTTGCGAAACGGTCAGAAGTCGGTCGAAATCAGATATAGACCCGATAATGTAGTTGAGCATGGTTTGCTCATCGGCATTAAAATTATTCAAATAATCGACTGTTTTATCGTAATTTTCGAGAGTTTCTTTCAAATTAGGGTCGCGATAGGAACCGAAAAACGAATTTCCGCTCGAAGTAAAACCTGCAAAACCTCCATATGCACCTCCCTGAACGCGAACTTGATTTTGAAGCCAATCGTTCGATAAAATACTGCTCAGAACCACCAACTTACCTGTCCACGAATAGCCGAGTTTTTTGTAATTATAGCCTTCTACAACGTACTGAACTTTCGATGCCGTGAGGAAACCTTCATTTTTCTTTTTCAGGTCGAAGCTCCACAAATTAACAATTGGTTTTGTCTTAGGCAGTGTATTGCTGAAAGTGTTAAGATTTTCGGCAAAAATCGGATAATCTTCTTTGCTGCATGTTACGGTAGCAAGCATGTTGTCGGCACTGAACAATAATTTTGCAGTTTTCGAGAGATTTGCAATAATTTCCTCTTTTTTGCTGTCGAAATTTTTTTTCAATTCTGATATAAACCAGTAAAATTCAAAACCTTCTGTCATTTCGGCAAACATTCCGCTGTTGTTATAATACGATTCGGAACGTGTGGCGGTATAACCGTAACCATCGTCGGTAATGTTGTTGCTCAATCGCGATTGCAGGCGAACGAGAACTGATTTCAGCCGCTCTTTATCATCGAATTTCGATTTCAAAATGATTTCCGATATAAGTCCGAACATTTTGTCGGTTTTATTGTTCATCGCTTTCGAACCGATAACCATGTATGGCAACAATTTGCTGTCGTCTTTGTTTTCGAGTTTTGTGTCGAGATAGGCTGTGAATCCGCCTGTATTGATATTCAAAGCTTTATCGAGTTCTCCGTAAGTATAATTTTCGGTGTTCATTGTTCCCAAAAGCTCTGTGAGCAATGAAGCATAAGGAATTAATTCGATGGGAAGTGTGCGTAAATCGAAATTTAAAGTGGTATAAACTACATTATTTGTGAAATCTTCGTATTGTAAAACCGTATTATCTTTTTCTTTTTTTACCGAAACGGCATAAAAATTGGCATTTGGATTCACGTCTTTCAAAGTCAAGCGAGGAATTGTTGCAATGTCGGCGGGCGAATCTTTTTGCTGTTGAAAGGCAATCAGGTCTTTCGTTTCTTTAATCAAAGAATCAATTTGTGCGGGTGTTAATTTAGCTTTATAATCGGCTAATTCTTTGGCTGTTTTTTCGTTGATTTCTTTTTCCAAACCGGGTTTCGGGTTCAATTCCAAAAGGAGTGCGTGTTTATTGTCGAAGAAATCAGATTTTATCATTTTTTCCAAACTTCCGTCGGTGACAATTTTTTTAACTTCTGCCAAAGATTTTTCCCATTCCAAACCAATAATAGGGTCGCCAGCAAAAAGCCAACCGTAAATCGAATTGAAAATAGTTGACAGCCCTTTTTGTGCATTGTTTCCTTCTCTCAATCGAAATTCCATTCGATTGATTGTTCCTTCGACGGCAGATTTATCAAATCCTTTTTCCGATACTTCTTTGAGTGTGTTGAAAACCGTTTCTCGGAATTTTTCTTTATCGCCCGGATTGGCATTTTTAACGATGATATGAAAGACATTTTGTTGTGTATTATCAGTCCAAGCCTCAACGTCTTTACCTATTTCAGCTTTTTCAAGAGCCAAACGAACAGGTGCCGATTCTTGATTAACCAACACATCGGATAAAATATCCAAAGAACGAATTAAAGCCGCATCGGTGTTTTTTCCAATCACCCAACTCAGGGATAAATACGTTTCCCCATTGCTTTCCGAACCGTCCATTGCGGGATATACCGATGTCTGATTTTTCATTGCATCGAAGGGTTTTTGAAGCGGAATTTCTTTCAAGAGGGCTGTTTTTTCGTAGTTTGAAAGATAGGTTGAATCTAAGAAATGTAATTCTTTTTCCAAAGATGCGTTCCCGTAGAGAAAGATATAACTGTTGGTGGGGTTATAATGTCGATGGTGATAATCGAGAAAAGCATCATAAGTTAAAGTTGGAATTGCTGTCGGATATCCGCCCGATTCCAAACCGTAGCCGTTGTCGGGGAAAAGAGCTTTATTAATTTGTGTGTAGAGTTCTCGCGAAGGGTCGGAAAATGCACCTTTCATTTCATTATAAACCACACCTTTATATACAATCGGGCTGTTTTTATCGGTGAGCTCATAGTGCCAACCTTCTTGCTTAAAAATACGGGGTTCGGTGTATATTTTGGGGTTAAAAACGGCATCAACATACACGTTCATCAAATTAAAATAATCTTTTTCGTTTTGGCTTGCCACAGGATACATGGTGTAATCTGAGCCTGTGAAAGCGTTTAGAAATGTTTTCAATGAACTTTTTGACATTTCTTCGAACGGACTTTTACATGTAAATTTTTTCGACCCGTTGAGTACCGAATGTTCTATGATGTGTGTTGTTCCCGCATCAGTTTCCGGCTCTGTTTTGAAAGTGATTGCAAAGGTTTTGTTTTGGTCGTCGGCAGCTATTTTTAGAACTCTTGCACCGCTTTTGATGTGTTCCAAATAATATACATCTGCATTCACTTCTTTCACGAAGCGTTTTTCAATAAGCCTGTAACCCGGAAAATTCTCCCTTTCGTTACAAGAATTTAGAATAAGCGATACTGTGGTCATAAAGTAAAGGATTAATTTAATTTTTCCGGTTTTGAAAAGTGATTTTTTCATTATATACTATGATAGGTTAATTTTTTGATGTGCTGATATGCTGATTGTTTTTAATATCAAATAATTATACAATTTATAAAACGCAATTTACGACCGTGCACAGTAAAAATTGATGTTGATATTTGTATAAAATTGATTACTAAAAACGCAACTAAGATAAAACTATTTTTGAATAGTTTGAAATTGAAAAATATTTTCAGTATTTAGTGTTTGTGATAAAATGTGCAAGAGTATGAATATTAATTAATTATGCAACAATTTGCATATGAATAACTCTGTGCAAACTGTGTTTAACTCCGTGTAACTTTGTGATACAGCAATTTTATTGTTACACAGAGATTTTTTCACGGAGTTACTCTGAGTTTTTCCGGGAAAAACTCAGCCTGCAATATTTTTGTATCGCACAATATAAAAAGCGAATTACGAGTTTTCTTTCCGGCACTATTTAGAGTCCGTCCATAAAGTCAACGTTTTTCGGGATTTTTATCCCGAAAGC
>DYMH01000056.1 GCA_020721645.1 Draconibacterium orientale | reverse complement strand
TTTGGGATTTTAACACACCCAACAATGCCCAATTTGTCGTCCGACATTAAATTCCTGCCCGGAATGGGTCCAAAGAAAGCCGAAGTTCTCAAAACAGAGCTCGGAATCGTTACATTAGAAGACCTAATCTACTATTTTCCGTTCAAATACATCGACCGTTCAAAATTCTATACCGTTTCCGAAGTTCATCCCGATTTGCCTTACGTTCAGCTACGCGGAAAAATTTCTAATTTTGCCTTGAAAGGTAACGGACGGACACAATACCTCACAGCCGTTTTTTCGGATACCACCGGACATCTCGAACTGGTTTGGTTCAAAGGTTTGAAGTGGATTACCGAAAACCTCTCAACCGGCAAAGAATACATTGTTCTGGGCAAAGCCGCACTTTATGGCAGCAAACTCAACATAGCCCACCCCGAAACGGAAGATGCCGAAAAATTCGACCCAAATCTTTCCGGAATCCTCGAACCGGCATACAACACAACAGAGAAAATGAAACGTGCTTTCGTACATTCTAAAGCAATTTTTCGATTTCAACAAGCCGCTTTTAGAATGCTTTCGGCGGAATTTGCTGAAACACTCCCATTTTATATTCGTGAAAAATATCATTTAATGCCGCTTCGGGAGGCACTTTTCAATGTTCATTTTCCGCAAAGTAATCCGCAATTGAAAAAAGCACGCTACCGTTTGATTTTTGAAGAATTGTTTTACATTCAACTCAATTTGCTCAAAACAAAAGCGTTCAGAACCAAAAAATTTAAAGGATACACATTCGATAAAATCGGCACCTGTTTCAATACTTTTTTCAACGAAAAACTACCGTTTCAATTAACCGGAGCCCAAAAAAAAGTAATCAAAGAAATACGCAAAGATTTAGGTTCGGGAATGCAATGCAATCGACTGTTACAAGGTGATGTCGGCAGCGGAAAAACACTTGTTGCTCTGATGAGCATGCTCATCGCCCTCGACAACGGATTTCAAGCCTGCCTAATGGCTCCCACCGAAATTTTGGCACAACAACATTTTGCAACAATTTCCCGATTCCTGAGCGGTATGAATATTTCGCACGCTTTATTGACGGGAAATACCAAACAAAAAGACCGAAAAATACTTCACGAACAATTAGCCGACGGTTCGTTGCAAATTCTTGTGGGCACACATGCATTGATTGAAGATATCGTCCAATTTCAAAATCTCGGCTTGGTGGTTATCGACGAGCAACACCGGTTTGGAGTTGAACAGCGAGCCCGTATGTGGAAGAAAAACGACCGTCCGCCGCACATCATCGTTATGACGGCAACGCCCATTCCACGTACTCTTGCAATGACTGTTTACGGCGATTTAGATATTTCGGTTATCAACGAATTGCCGCCCGGACGAAAACCAATCAAAACCCTACACATGTTCGACTCGCAACGGCTGAGGCTTTTTGGACTGATGCGAGAGGAAATAAAAAAAGGACGACAAATTTATGTCGTATATCCTCTGATAAAAGAATCGGAAAAGTTCGATTACAAAGACCTCGAAGACGGTTTAGAAAGCATTTCACGTGCTTTTCCGCCGCCCGAATTTGCTGTGAGTGTAGTTCACGGAAAAATGAAATCCGTAGAAAAAGAAAAAGCGATGCAACTTTTTATTCGACACGTAACACAGATTATGGTTGCTACCACTGTGATTGAAGTGGGCGTTGATGTGCCCAATGCCAGTGTGATGGTGATTGAAAGTGCCGAACGTTTCGGCTTATCGCAATTGCATCAATTACGCGGGCGTGTAGGGCGAGGTGCAGAAATGTCGTATTGTTATTTGATGAGTTCGCACAAACTTTCGACCGAAGCACGCAAACGACTTCAAATAATGACCGAAACCACCGACGGCTTTAAAATATCCGAAGAAGACCTCAAACTACGAGGACCCGGTGACATTGAAGGCACTCAGCAAAGCGGAATGCCTTTCGATTTGAAAATATCAAATTTGGTTCAGGATTCCGAAATATTGGCATTGGTACGAAATGTTGCAAGCGATATTGTTGATGTTGATTTTGAATTATCGCTCCCCGAAAATGAAATTCTGGGCTTTCAATTGAAAAAATTAATACGGAGCAGTAAAAATTGGAGTGTTGTGAGTTGATTTTCAGATTGGTAAAATTCCGAGCGAAGCTCCATTTGTTATATAAAAAAAGAGGCTTTCTTATAACAGTACAGCCTCTTTTTTTAACACTGAATGTGTGTAATTATTTCCTTTTTATTTTGATATATTGGCCGGCTTGCAATTTTTTTGTTTCCGTGTTTGAAAATCCATTGAGTTTCTTAATGTCTTGAACTGTAATGCCGGGATAATTTTGAGCGATGAGCCATAAATTATCACCTCCCTGAATTTGATACCAAACATAAGAATTGTCGTTCATTATATTTGTTGTGGTAACTGTATTTGTCGATTTTTGGGTGTTGTCCGAAGAAGCAATGGTTCCTTTTGAAGCCTCTTTCTGTTCAAAGGTCATGCTGTTGATTTTTGAGTAATGAGGATATTTTTTGATAGGCACGTAAATTTTCAATTTTTGTCCCACAGATAAACGATTGGAATATGAGCCGTTCCAATTCTTAATATCTGCAATATTGACTTTGTACCAAGCTGCTATAAAACCAAAATTATCGCCTTCTTTTACTGTGTAAGTTAATTCACGTTTGCCTTTTAGCGAAACAGGCGAGTAACTGACGGCATCGTAATTTTTAAAATTAGTCTTTTCTGTACCGGAAAGAACTCTGAAATTTGATGCAAAGAAAACGGAATTATTATACCCGTATATTTCATTTTCTATTCCGGCAAACTCAATCGATTTTTTATACGGAAGTCTCAAAATGTGACTTTTTTCGGAAGTTCCGGGAATAATATCCCGGCGATATTGTGGATTCAATGCTCGCAATTGTTCGATAGGAATGTTCAGTTTTTCGGATATTTGCATAAAATGTAATCGCTTGTTTACCATTATTGTATCGGTTTCAATATCGATTTCTGCTTTAACAGGCACGATATTATGTTCTCTGTAGTAATTCATTACATAAACTGCGGCAATGTATGCAGGAACATATCTTTTCGTTTCGAGGCTCCAATGTTTTTTTCTTAATTCCCAATAATCTGTTTGCCCCCCGGATCTTCTAATTGCTTTGCTTACATTTCCGGGACCGCAATCATAGGCGGCAAGTGCTAAATCCCAATTCCCAAATTCATTGTATTGTGTTTGTAAATAATTTGCCGCAGCTATTGTCGATTTTAAAGGGTCGCAGCGGTCATCGATGTATGAATCGATATGCAATCCGACAAATAGTGCCGTTCCCGGCATAAATTGCCATAAACCGGTAGCCCGTTTGGGTGAAGCAACTACGGGATTCAATGCTGATTCGATTATCGGAAGATACTTAAATTCGTGAGGCATTCCTTGCTCTTCCAAAATTGACTCAAAAAACGGGAAGTAATATTCGGATAATCCGATGATATACGGAAGTCGTTTCATCTTTAAATCATAAAGAATCCATTTTTTTACTTCATCGTTAAAGGTCAGGGGAATAAAAGAATTAAGGCTTTTAAGACGGCTGATATAAACCGAATCCGGTGTATCCAATATAATTTTTTGTTCGGGCAGTAATTCCGGTTCTCCAAACTGGCGAACTTTCCATGCTTCGTTAATCGTATCAATTTCAGTTTCCTGAGAGTTCTCTGTTAGTGTCAGTGTTTCAGTTTTAAGAGAATC
Organism: Draconibacterium orientale; assembly: GCA_020721645.1. GTDB lineage: Bacteria > Bacteroidota > Bacteroidia > Bacteroidales > JAADGE01 > DYMH01. The sequence goes on along the minus strand of DYMH01000056.1, from coordinate 17,851 downwards.
CACGGGTTCCTGTGCTGCGAGCAGCAGTGAATTGAGTACAACAGATACCGTGAGTAATAATTGAGATATTTTCATGTGTTTATATTTTAATTTTTCTACATATTTTGCGAAAGCAAAACCGTACATTTAGTGGGCTTTGCAGCGTATTTTTACTTTTATCGAATAATCATGTTCTTTTGTGATTTGCCAAAATCATGGACGTTTCATAAATTATTTTTTTTCGTGATGAATGACAAAAAGTATGTAAAGTTTTTGTTACAAATATTTTGCCGGATTTTTTATTTAAACCGAAAACTTAATGACAAGCCATAAGCATTTTTATTGTTTATTGTCTGAAAAAGACTTGGTTCTATTGACATTGTAATATCATCGCCAACGTCATAGTCCGACATGTAAGAATCCACAGCCGCATCAACAATATTGAATGCGTAGAAAACTACAGCAACAATGATGGATAAATCGCGATTTCGTCGATGTTTTTTTGTGTAATAAAGCAAATTATCAGCCGAAACATTGTCGCCAAATTCATCAATTGTTGAGGCTAATGTGTCTGTTTTGTAAACATAAGCGGTTTTAAAGCGATGATAATTTTTGTTGTTATAATCTGCCCAAAAAATCATAGTCCCGACAGCGGTATAAACTATCGGAATTTTCCAAAAATTGCCGTTGTAAGCTTGCCCCAAACCGGGTAATAATGCCGAATACAGAGCAGCTCTGCCCGGGTTTTTATAATTCTGAACTGTATCAACAACATCAACTGTATCCCGAATCTCGTCTTTGTAAATCAAAGTTTTTTCATCGCCGCTGTATATTGTATCAACCTGAGCCGTTGTTTGCTGATTTTCAAGCAGCAGGAGCAAAAGTATGAAAATGAAAAACAGGTGTTGATTTGAAAATCGTGTTTTATGTTTAATCATTTGACTTCGATTCAAGACAAAAGATTTTTTATTTTTTCAAACTCTTCATCAGAACGAAAAGTGATGATAAGACTTCCCTTTCCGGCATTATTTCTCTTAATATCTACCTTTCCCGGAAATTTTCCTGTCATCTGTTCTTTGAATTTTTTATAGTGTTCGGGAAGTTTTTGGTTTTTATCGGGCTTCGCTTCCGCTTTTTTGGGCGGATTGTTTAAATCGTGAATTAATTTTTCAATTTCGCGAACCGATAAACCTTCGTTTACTGTTTTATAATAGATATTCAGCAGATTTTCAGGATTGTCAATATTTATCAATGCTCGTGCATGCCCCATGCTTATTGCTTTGTCGCGTATTCCGACTTGTACTTCGGCAGGCAATTTCAGTAAACGCAGATAATTGGCTATTGTTGAGCGTTGTTTGCCGACTCGGGAGCTCAGTTTGTCTTGGGTCAATTGACATTCATCTATCAGGCGTTGATAGGTTACTGCAACTTCAATGGCGTTTAAATCTTCGCGTTGGATATTTTCAACCAGTGCCATTTCGAGCATCGCTTGGTCGTTGGCATCGCGCACGAAGGCGATTATTTTGTTCAGTCCTGCAAGTTTTGAAGCTCGCAATCGGCGTTCACCGGATATTAATTGAAATTTACCTTCGGATATTTTTCGTACCGTAATCGGCTGAATGATACCCAATTCTTTGATTGATTCCGAAAGTTCGAGCAAGGCTGTTTCTTCAAATTCGGTGCGGGGTTGAAAGGGATTTTCTGTTATTTTTTCGATGTCGATTTCGGCAATAGCACTTGTTGATACGGCTTCTTCAACCGGTTTCTTTTCGTACTTTGCGTCATCTATTAATGCTCCTAAGCCTCTTCCGAGAGGACTTTTTTTCATCATGTTCATTGCTGTTTGTTTTTTTGAGTCCCAAGTCACATAATTCCGGAAAAAGGATACAACAAATGTGTTTGATGTTGTTCGGTGTTCCGCTTTTTTTTATGTCTGATTCTTAATTCTTTTTATTCTTCAAGCGTTCCAAAAGTTCTTCCGCCATGTTCAAATAGCTCACCGTGCCTTTGGATTTGGCATCGTATAAAACTGCCGGCATTCCGTAGCTTGGTGCTTCGCTGAGTTTGGTATTGCGTTGAATGATTGTTTCAAAAACCATTGATTCAAAATGTTGTTTTACTTCCGAAACTACATGGTTCGACAAGCGGAGTCGAGAATCGTACATTGTGAGTAAGAATCCTTCAATTTCGAGTTCCTTGTTCAAATTCCGTTGAATCATTTGAATTGTGTTCAGAAGTTTTCCGAGACCTTCGAGTGCAAAATATTCGCATTGTACGGGAATAATGATTGAATCTGCGGCAGTAAGAGCATTCAAAGTTAATAATCCGAGTGAGGGAGAACAATCAATCAGCACGAAATCGTATTCATCGCGAACCTGTGCGATAATTTTTCGTAAAATGATTTCGCGATTTTCGATGTTTAACATTTCTATTTCGGCTCCCACCAAATCGATGTGCGATGGAATTAAATCCATTCCGGCAGTGTCGGTTTTCAGAATTGCCGTTTTGGGGTCAACGCCGTCGATAAGGCATTCGTAGATGCTTACTTCGATGCTTTTGGGGTCGAATCCAATGCCTGATGTTGCGTTTGCTTGCGGGTCGACATCTACCAACAAAACTTTCTTTTCCAATACAGCCAAGCTTGCGGCTAAATTAATGGCGGTTGTAGTTTTTCCAACGCCGCCTTTTTGATTTGCAATTGCAATTACTTTTGACATTTGTCGATTTTTTTATTAGGAATCAGTATTGAGGCAATTTATGTTTTATTTTTATGCAAAAATACAATTTTTATCCAAATTTGAATTGTATTTAAGATTTAATTTTTGGCGGGCTTAATTTTTAGTGATTGCTTCAAAAAAAAACTGTGAAATTTAGTGCAATTGCAGTCGTCTGTTTTTTTGAACCTTAAATCCGTATGTTTCGGTAGTTTTTGCAGAAAATTCAACAATATGCAAAACTCATAAATGTATAACGGATAAGGTCTTAGTAGTTACGAATCTTTCTTTTTGAAGTTTTTGTTTTTTTCTGATTTTATCGAACAAGTTTTTTTTGTTCGCTTTTCTTTTCTAATTCAATTTGTTCTTTTCTGAAAATATTTTTGATGATGTAAACATAACGTAAATTTTTAAAGTCAACGGCTAATTTGATTCGGATATTGTAAAAATTATCTTCTCCTTTGGTTGTAAAATCCAGCACTGTGCCCACCGGAATTTTCTCCGGGAAAAGTGCTGAATAGCTGCTTGTAACAACGGTGTCGCCTTTTATTAATTTCACATGATTCGGAATTTCATATAAATCGGCGGTACGGTAATCTGTACCGTTCCATTTAACGGTTCCGAAATATTCGTTTTTTGCCAATTTACAACTGAATCCAATTTGTGAATTTAATAACGAAATGGCGGTTGAATAATGTTTACTTACATTCACCACCACGCCCACAATGCCTTCGTTTGAGATTACAACCATGTCGGGTTCAATGCCTTGCATGCTGCCTTTGTCGAGTGTAATAAAATTATTTTCATAGCTTATCGAGTTTTTTATAACTAATGCCGAAGTGTAATAATATTGATTGTGCAATGAATCGCCTCCCTTGCGAAATCCTTCGTTGACAGCAGGAAATGAAGGTTGAAGTCGTTTTTTTAGGGCTAAATTTTCGCCGACTAATTTCCGATTTTGTTCCTTTAAATTAAAATAATTTCCATAGCGGCTTATTTTTTTGTAAAAAAATCCTGAAACCGAATTTGCCGATGACATGACAACCCCGGTTTTCATTGAACTTTTTCTGACGCTTAGGAATAAGGAAAAAAATTCCAATAGCAAAAAAAGAAAGAAAACATGGTATTTTACAAAAAAATCAATGAAACTTCTCATGAAAATTAAAAAACTAAAAACTAAAAACTAAAAACGAAAAATGAAAAATAATTGTTCATCAATTTTTTTATCTGAAAGAAATATCTTCAAAGCTAAAAACTATCTTAACAAGAATTTGAACTTATCAACATTTTTCAGAGCGATTCCTGTTCCGCGTGCAACGGAATGCAAAGGGTCTTCGGCTATTTGTACACGAATATTGGTTTTATCGGTCAATCGCTTATCAAGCCCGCGCAGCAAGGCTCCTCCACCTGTGAGATAAATTCCGTTTCGGTAAATATCTGCATACAATTCGGGCGGTGTTTGTTCCAAAACGCTCAAAATTGCAGCTTCAACTTTGGCTATTGATTTGTCCAAACTATGAGCTATTTCTTGATACGATACCGGAATTTCAACAGGCAAAGCTGTCATTTGATGCGGACCGCGAACTACGAAATCTGCCGGCGGATCTTCCATATCGGACAATGCCGAACCTACATTCAATTTAATTGCTTCCGCCGTTCGTTCGCCAATTTTTATATTGTGTTGATGACGCATATATTCCTGAATATCGAAGGTAAAATCATCGCCCGCAATACGAATCGAACGATTGCAAACGATACCGCCAAGCGAAATAACTCCAATTTCTGTTGTTCCGCCGCCGATGTCGATAATCATATTGCCTTCCGGAGCTTCTACATCAATTCCTATTCCTAAGGCTGCAGCCATCGGTTCGTAAATCATCCACACTTCGCGTGCACCTGCATGCTCCGAAGAGTCGCGAACGGCACGTATTTCGACTTCCGTTGAGCCGCTCGGTATGCAAATTACCATTTTCAACGAGGGTGTGAACATGCTGTTTTGCGAGGTTCCCATTTTTATCATGCCGCGAATCATTTTTTCGGCTGCATCGAAATCGGCGATAACTCCATCTCGCAATGGGCGAATGGTTTTGATGCTCTCGTGGGTTTTGCCTTGCATCTGGCGTGCTTTATTTCCAATGGCAATTAATTTACCGGTGGCAGTGTCGATTGCTACAATCGACGGTTCATCGACCACAATTTTATCGTTATAAATAATAATAGTGTTTGCTGTTCCTAAGTCGATTGCAATTTCTTTGTTTAAAAATGAAAATAGTCCCATGTGCGTTATGTTTATTTATATCTTTTTTAAAAGTAATAGCTTGTTAATATACTCTGATTGATTATTTGATGTGATGATGGGTTGATTGTGTTGAATATTAAATGCTTACAAGCATTTAATAGTAAAAAAATATAGTATTTTTAGTGATTTTTGAGAAGTAACCGGGCAGATTTATTTGTGTTTTTTAATGTCCGTATTCTTATCAAAATCAAATTAATATTTCATTAACCATTAACAATAAAAAATAAACCATTACTTGTTATTTTGTTGTTCTCGTTAATCCGACAAAATTATAAATTTATTTTACAAAAGATGAAACAAAATTGTATATCATTATTTTGACTAATATCCTTTTTTCTAATGTTTTATTGTTTTTTTCATATTTTAGAATTTTGTCAAATTGATAAACAGTCTAAAATCGTTCTTTCGTAACATTAACCAAAAAATTTTTTCCTTTCCCTCTATTGCTTAAAATAAAATTTTTCAATTTCGGTTTTTAATGTTTAAAATGCCTTACTCCCGTAAAAACCATTGCCATGTCGTTGTTGTCGCAAAATTCGATACTTTCCTTGTCGCGAACCGAGCCGCCGGGCTGAATTACGGCTGAAATTCCGGCTTTTGAAGCAATTTCGACCGAATCGGCAAAGGGGAAAAAGGCATCGGAAGCTAAAACCGCACCTTTTAAATCGAACTCGAAATTTTGGGCTTTGGCAATTGCCTGCTTTAAAGCATCAACACGCGAAGTTTGTCCGACACCGGAAGCAAGCAATTGTTTGTTTTTTGTAATAACAATAGCATTTGATTTTGAATGTTTTACAATGATATTTGCGAAAATGAGTTCGGAAAGTGTTTCATCGTCCGGAGTTTTTTGTGTTACCACTTCAATTTCGTCGCTGTTTACGGTTTTTATATCTTTATCTTGATATAAAACGCCGTTGAGAACCGTGCGAAATTGCTTTTTCGGCAGTTCGGTCTTATTTTGAACCAATATGATTCGGTTCTTTTTCTTGGTGATGATTTCCAAAGCATCGTCCGAATAATTTGGAGCAATCAGGACTTCAAAAAATATTTTGTCGATTTCCGTAGCTGTTGCCTTGTCGATTTTTCGATTGGTGATAATCACGCCGCCAAAAGCCGAAACAGGGTCGCCGGCAAGTGCTGCGAGCCAAGCATCGGTTAGATTTTCGCGAATTGCCAATCCGCAGGCGTTGTTGTGTTTGAGAATTGCAAAAACAGGGTCGCTGAATTCTGCTGCCAGATTGACTGCGGCATCGATATCCAACAAGTTATTATACGAAATTTCTTTGCCGTGAATTTGACTGAAAATTTGGTTTATGTCGCCGAAAAATCGCCCGTCTTGGTGTGGATTTTCGCCGTATCGCAAAGGTTTTGAAATGTCGCAGCCGTATTTGAACGACGGAATTTTTTCGGTTTGGTTGAAATAATTGAAAATTTCGATGTCGTATTGCGATGATACGTTGAAAGCCAATGCTGCAAAGCGTTTTCGGTCTTCGATTGTGGTTTTTCCTGTATCGACTTTCATGAGTTCTGTCAAATCGGCATAGTGTTTTTGTGAAGCAACGATTAAAACGTCCTTAAAATTCTTTGCCGCAGCTCGAATGAGAGATATTCCGCCGATGTCAATTTTTTCGATAATTTCGGCTTCCGAAGCTCCGGATTTTACTGTTTCGAGGAATGGATACAAATCGACAATCACCAGGTCAATTTCCGGAATGCCGTATTCTTGGCATTGTTGCCTGTCGTTTTGGTTGTCGCGTCGGGCTAAAATTCCTCCGAAAACTTTTGGGTGCAGTGTTTTTACTCGTCCGCCGAGTATCGACGGATATTCTGTAAGTGTCTCAACTTCGGTAACTTCTGCACCTATTTTGCGAATATATTCGGCGGTATTCCCGGTCGAAAAAATTTTGACTTGAAGTTCTTTAAGTTTCAAAATGATTTCGTCAAGATTTTCTTTATGAAAAACAGAAATCAGTGCCGACTTGATTGTTTTATTCTCAATCATTTTAATTTTGTTTTTAAAGTTTTGTAAAAGTAGATTTTTAGTTTGTTTTTTTGATATTTTTTATGCTTAATTTTACAAAATAATATTAATTCTGTGCTTTTTGTAAATTATGAATAGTACCGAAATTTATTTAGTGGAAATAATCTCGCATTTTTTAATTTCTACATTTTCAAAATACCCGATACAAAATCCTTTTATTGTGAGGGTTTCGTGTAATTTGAGCGGGCTTGTTATTTTTTGTTTTTCTTTGTCCAGAGTGCATTTCACTCCGTTTACGTCCTTTACGTCGGCAAGGTACAGAACGATTTCGTTGTTTTTGTTTTTGTACATTTCGCTCAAAGTGCCTTGCACGATTATTTCTTTGTACTGATATTTTCGGTTCGATTTCCGTTTGCTTTTACTGTAATCCTCAGCTACTTGACTCGAATTTACAGGGAAAGTCAGTTCGGGAGTTTTGCATGCAGAAATAAATATAATAGAAATTAATATTGAAATTATAAGGAATAAGTTAGTGTTTTTCATCATATTGATTTGGAATTAGGTAATAATTTGAAATAAAGTTATATACTTTGATTGGTTGATTTTTTGATGTGCTGATATGCTGATTGCTTTTAATATCAAATAGTTAAATAATTTGTAAAACGCAATTTATGACCGTGCTTAGTATAAGTATCACTGAAATATATAATATTCAACAAAATAAATAAATTTTTGCAAAGATAGTATTTTAAGTATTTTTTCTGATTTTTGAGTGTTTCGATTATACAAAAAATCGTTTAAGTTTTAAAAATTGTTTTTCAAAAAGATGATAAGAAAGAATACTTATCCCGATGGTAGTTCCCAATGAAATTGTAAAAAAAAGGATTGCATTTATCGGCGAGGCCAACGAAATGCGAAAATTGTTAAAAATATGAAAAAGTAAATTTAATATAATTGTGTGATATAAATACAAGCCATAAGTATAGAGTCCTAATTTGCTCAATATATTTTTATCACATATACGAAAATTATTTTTTAGCGGAATAATCAGTGTTATCAGTAAACTAAACAACAGACCGAAAATCATGGGTTCAAAATAAACAAGGGATTTGATTGTGTAATTCGGAATTATAAACACGGCAAACAAAACCAAAATAATGACAAGATATTTGTAAGGATTTCTGATGTTCGTAATCAAGAGTTCAAAGGTTTCGGTATTTTTGTTTAAAAGGAATGCAGGCAGTGCTCCAAAGACAAAATAATTTAGATTGGTAATTAAATCGCTGAGAAGAATGTTGTTTTCGATATAGAGGATATTTGCGATGTTCGATATCAATATTAAGCTCAAAAAAATTGCAGGTAAATGCTTTGTTTTTGAGAAATAGAGTAAAATCCCCCAAAAAATGTAGAAATGCTCTTCGATGCAAAGCGACCACATAACGCTCAGTGGTGAAACATTTGGGTGATTATTCATCTGCATCATTTTATAATTTTCAAGAAACGTAAGCGACATCCACCACGTAGGTTCATAGCCGGATGCCGAAGATGGTAGTTTCAAAATATGCAGAAGGTAGGGTGTTACATAAGCGAATGCAATCATTAAATAATACAGGGGCCAAATTCTTAATATCCGCCGGACAAAAAAATGATATAAATTAAGTTGTCCTTTGATTTTCTTTTCTTCAAGTATAATGTATGTTATTAAAAATCCGCTTAATACAAAAAATAGAGAAACACCAATACCGCCTCCATTTTTAATAAACGTAAATATCGGGAAAGATGTTATGGGAAGATGCAAAAGAAATACTTTAAAAAATGCAAAAAATCGTATCGCATCGAATGTATGAAAATGTCTTCTCATGGCTGAATTTTAGCGATGGGTTTATTGATTATTTTACTTCGCCAAATTAAAATTTTGCAACAAACTCAACGGTAAATTTGTCGGTATGAATAGGTAAACACGATTTCAGATAATTTTCGTAATCGATTCTGATTTCAGTCGAAAATAACTTTCGGTCGAAGCCGAAATTTATACCACCCGTTACTCTTTGGGCACAAATTTCGGATTGTAAAATATTATCGCCCATTAAATCCCACCTTATTTTGGGCATTATGTATTTAATAAAATGTTTTTTCAGTTCGAAAACATAAAACGAATGAAAGTAAAGCCCGTTTGAAGTATAATCAGCATTTAGAGTATCGGACCATGTGCGGTGAATGAACTCACTTTCGAGTAAAAAGTTTTTATTATTAAAAGCTATTTCACCGCTGTACATCAGTAAATTAACTTCTTTTTCCGTATCTCCCGAATAGATATTTCCTTTCACACTGATTCCGTTTTCTTTATTGCCCAAAACAAGTCGAGCTCCATAGTTGGGCTGAGTTTTCCATTGCGGATTGTTGTTTCCGGAACCGTTCATTGCGGCAGCCCAAATTTCTACCGGAAATTGCGCGATTTCTGTTTTGTAGCTGCCCGTAAAGCCTATATCTCGCAATCCATCGTTGACATATTTTGCAACAAACGATCGATTGGCAAACAAATTATCGGCAGGACTTCGCATATAATCAGTACCGAATGGTATTTTTCGTTGCCCCAAATAAAAATCCAAATTTTTTACAGGTGTGAATTTGGCATAAGCGTCTAACATTTTGATTTTTCCTTCGTCCGATAAATCAACTTCGACACGATAGCCAAACACTTCATTTATATTGCCTTTGGCACCGAATCGGGCATTTCGTACAACGAAACGCGACAGTTTATTTTTGAGGTCGTATTCGTATTTTGTTTTCACAATTCCATCGATATCCGGCACAAAAATGTTTTTCGTAGATACCGAATCTTGGGCATGCAAGCAAAAAGGGAAAAAAGTAATAATTAATATGATTTGGTAGTATCGCATTTTTTCTCGCAAATATAATTTTTTTGAAGTGTAGATGAAAAAATATTCTACGAAATTTTATGAATTTGTGAAATAAATTGTTCTTTAAATCTTTCATAATTTTAAAATTTGGAATATCTGTAAAAAATAAATACAGAAACAGAAATTTAGCTAAAGACAAATGACAAATGCAAGAAATTTTATCATTTATAAAATAATCTTTGAAACAAATATAAAAAAATGTAACTTGTCGGCTTTATTTTTGCAGTGTCAGAGCTGTTTTAAACCTAACCCAAAACTACCAAGCCATGGCAATGAAACAATTAAAAATCATCAAACAGGTTACAAATCGGGAATTTGCCTCGCTCGATAAATATCTGCACGAGATTAGTCATTACGATTTAATTGATGCCGATAGGGAAGCCGAACTCGCTTTTAAAATCCGAAAAGGCGACCCCGAAGCACTTAACCTCCTCATACGTTCAAATCTTCGTTTCGTAGTATCGGTTGCCAAGCAATATCAAAATCAAGGGTTAAGCCTTCCTGATTTAATCAACGAAGGTAATATTGGTCTGATTCGTGCTGCACGCCGATTTGATGAAACCAAAGGATTCAAATTTATCTCCTACGCCGTGTGGTGGATTCGACAAGCCATTTTGCAATCTTTGGCTGAATATGCACGCATTGTACGACTGCCTTTGAATAAAATAGGCTCCATCAATAAAGTAAATCAAACATTTTACGAACTATTACAGCGATTTGAACGCGAACCAACACCCGAAGAAATAGCCAAAGAACTCGATGCAGCACCCGAAGATGTGAGAAAGGCAATAGAAAATTCCGGAATCCACATTTCGATGGACGCTCCGGTTGCCGAAGACGAAAGACATAATTTATATGATATTCTGCAAAATAACGATAACATATCGCCTGATGACGAATTATTACGCGAATCACTAATTACTGAAATCGAGCGGGTATTATCTACATTACCAAATCGTGAAGCCCAAATTATAAAATTATATTATGGGCTTGGAAGTCGCCACGCATTCACTCTCGAAGAAATCGGAGAACAATTTGAACTCACCCGCGAACGTGTAAGACAAATTAAAGGAAGAACACTTAAAATTTTGAGAAATAGAAGCTTAATATTAAGAAAATACCTTTGAATTGTGCATCGTGGGAAAATATATTTAAAAATACTTTTTACTTTCTACTTTCTATTTTTTTATAAAAAATTTTGTTTTCTTGCACAGATATTGTAATTTAGAACGGAATTATTGAAAAATAACACATCAATTTTACAAATAAAAACAACACACTATGGGATTAATGGATTTTATTAAAGGACAACTGATTGACATCATCGAATGGCTCGATAACACCGATGATACAATGGTTTGGCGATTCGAGAGAAAGGATAACGAAATTAAAAGCGGAGCAAAACTCACAGTTCGCGAATCGCAGGTTGCAATATTTATAAACGAAGGTCAAATTGCCGACGTTTTTCCTCCGGGAATGTATGAATTAACTACTCAAAACCTTCCGATTCTCTCCACACTCAAAGGTTGGAAATACGGCTTCAACAGTCCGTTTAAAGCCGAAGTTTATTTCCTGAACACCAAACGATTTACAAATCAAAAATGGGGCACACCCAATGTTTTTTATCTGCGTGATGCCGATTTCGGTCGCGTAAGTCTTCGGGCTTTCGGAACATACACCATTAAAGTTGCCGACCCTGTCAAATTTATGAAAGAAGTTGTCGGCACAAATCAAGATTTTACAACCGACCAAATTAAGGACGAATTGAGAAGCATGATTGTTACACGATTTATCGACTCAATCGGCGAAGCAAAAATTCCGCTTTTGGACATGGCACAAAATTATAAAGATGTGTCGGATTTTTGCCAAACCAAACTGGCTCCCGAATTTGTGGATTACGGAATTGAAATTACAAAATTTTTGATTTCGAGTATCAGCCTGCCCGAAGAATTGCAGAAAAAACTCGATGAAGGCACCGGAATGAACATGTTGGGTGATATGAATAAATATCAACAAATGAAAGCCGCCGATGCAATGGAAAACGCCGCCAAAAACGAAGGCGGAGGCGGCGGAATGGAAGGTATGATGGGCATGGCGATGATGCAACAAATGATGAATCAAAACCAAATGATGAATCAGCAGAATCAAAACAAACAAACGCAAAACACACCGCCGCCTCCACCGCCGATGAATCAATATTTTGTTTCGGTGAACGGACAACAACAAGGACCGTTCGATATGCAGGTTTTGAGCCAAATGATAATGAACGGACAAATCAACAAACAAACATTCGTGTGGAAACAAGGCATGGCAAGCTGGCTGGCAGCCGACCAAGTTCCGGAAGTTGCAATGCTCTTCGGAGCCGTTCCGCCGCCTCCGCCTCCGATGATGTAGAAAAAAATATATGAAACAATACTGATTCTAAAATGTTTTAAACAGTTATTATCGTCATAAAAAAAATCAGGGACGTAAAATTTTCGTCTCTGAATTTTTTAATAACCAATTTACTGAGATAAATTGAAATGTTAACAGACAATATATTGAAAAGTATAAATAACTCCAAAAAATTAAACTCTATAAAATGGAAAATTTACTAAGAAAAAATGACGAGAAATTGACAGAGACCGAAAAAAGTATTTGTAGTGCAATGGAACAAATTGTAATAGATTACGACAATTTGGAAAAATCACAAAAAACGAATACAACAATAACAAATTTAATCAAGGAAAGAATCGGAAACATCGGTTATGATAATAACTATGACGTTTCTTCAAGCTATCATGGAGATTCTTGGCTATTTGATTTAGTTTGGTATAAAAATAATTCAGAAGGCTTTCTCGAAAAAGTTGGTTTGGTTTTAGAAAGTGAATTAAGTAACAGAAAGTGGGATGGACTTAAATTTGATTTTGAAAAACTTTTAGTTGCGAATTCTGACTTGAAAGTAATGATAAGTTTTGCTTTTGGCAACAGTGATTTCCCTAATAATGTAAATAATTTGATTGAATTATACGAAAAGTCTGTTCAGAATTATAATCTATTAGCAAAAAATTCAAGAATTTTAGTGTTAATTTGGGAAGATTTTGTAGAAGGTGAAATTCACCCTTATGTTATTGTCAAAAAATAAATTAATACCTAATTTCCGTAAGTCTTTTTTTATTTCTCGCAAAGACGCGAAGTCGAAAAGAAACCTATTCACCTATTTTATTTTTAAACCTTTGCGTTTCTGAGACTTTGCGAGAGACATTCGGGTTTAAGGTAATAATAGATAATTCCCCAAAAATGCATGACAAAAGAAGAAAACATTTTATATTGGTCAAAGCAAGTTGATGAAGACTTTGATTGTGCAAATGTTTTATACCAAGCAAATCATTTTGCTCAATCATTGTTTTGGGCACATTTGGCACTCGAAAAGTTATCAAAAGCACTTTGGGTAAAAAATAACGAAGGAAATACTCCGCCTTTTGTTCACAATTTACTTCGCTTGATAACTCAAACCGGCGAACAATTTTCCGATGAACAATTACAATTTATCAACGAAATGAATACGTTTCAAATAAAAGGTCGTTATCCTGATTATGCTGAAAGCCTCGAAGAAACAGTTACACATGATATTTGTGAAGAATATTTAACCAAAACAAAAGAGTTTATGATATGCTTACACGAGAAATTGCAATAAAACAAGCAACTGATTTTATAACAGATTGCATAAAATACGGAATACATATTGAAAAAGCTATTTTATTCGGGTCGGTAGCAAAAAACGAACAAAGAGAATTTTCTGATATTGATATTGCATTAATATCAGATGAATTTACGAAAAATTTTATAGTAAACAGTCGTTTAACTTCAAAAATAAATATCAAATATCCGCTAATTGAAGTCCACCACTTCAATTCAGATTATTTTAAACAGGGCGACCCGTTTATAAACGAAATAAATACAACCGGATTTGAAATTAGGTGGGAATAAATGACTGTATGCCATATATAATTTCACGTTAATGCAACTTTTTCATTTCTTGCTTCTTGTGTCTAATGTCTTTTGTCTAAAATAACATAAAAAAACATGGAAAACCCTTTACAAAGCAATCAAAACGAAATCACGTGTACGAAATGCGGAGCAAAATTAACCTTCGCACCCGGAACCGACAGTCTGAAATGTGAATTTTGCGGAACCATTAACGCCATTGAAGTTGATGAAAATCTGAGAGTTGAAGCCACTCAAGAGATTGATTTTCTTGAATTTCTGAGAACACAAAGTAACACCGCACCAAAAACCGAAATTTCGACAATAAAATGCGACAGTTGCGGTGCCGAAACCACTTTCGATGCCAATATTGTTTCGAGTTCGTGCGATTTCTGCGGCAGTCCGCTCACCTCGAAAGAAGGACACAAATCGAGCGTTATCGACCCCAAAAGTGTGCTGCCGTTTAAAATTCAAACAAAAGAAGGTGTCGAAAAATACCAAACATGGCTCCGCAAATTGTGGTTCGCACCAAACGATTTGAAAAAATTTGCCCGACAAACCGAAAAACTCGCCGGAATATACATTCCTTACTGGACTTTCGATTCCGACACCACAACCACTTACACCGGTGAACGCGGCGACGATTATCAGGAAAGCGAAACCTACATCGACAACGGACAAACGAAAACACGGACCATAACAAAAACACGCTGGTCGCGGGCCGCAGGAACTGTTCGCCGATTTTTTGATGACGTATTGGTTGCCGCAAGCAATTCTTTGCCCGTAAAATATCTCGACAGATTGGAGCCTTGGGATTTGAAAAATTTAGTTCCCTACGACACAAAATATCTCAGCGGTTTCAAATCGGAACGTTACCAAGTGTCGCTCGAAGACGGATTCTCGAAAGCCAAAGAGAAAATGGAAGAAGTGATTCGAGGTGATATTCGGCACGACATCGGCGGCGACCGGCAACAAATTCACTCAATGACACCCAAATATGATAACATCACTTTTAAGCATATTTTATTACCACTGTGGATTAGTGCTTATCGTTATAATAACAAAGCCTATCGTTTTATGATAAACGCCCGAACAGGAGAAGTTTCCGGCGAAAGACCGTGGAGCTGGATAAAAATCACTTTGGCTGTGATTGCTGTAGCGGCTATTATCGGAACAATTTATTACTTCTCAAATCAATAATCTTGAAACGCAGATTATGCTGATTTGTTATGATTTTTATGCTGATATAAGCATAAATCATAAAAAATCTTGAATATATGTATTCAAAAAAATATCAATTAATGAATTACGAAAACTTATTACTCAATCAATCCGGAAAAATATTAACGATAACACTTAATCGTCCGGCTCAACTAAATGCACTGAACACAAGTGTTTTTGCCGAATTGGAAGCGGCATTAAAGAATGCTGAAACCGACAAAACAGTCGGCGGAATTATTGTAACCGGAAGCGGCGAAAAAGCTTTCGCAGCAGGTGCCGACATCAAAGAATTTGCGGCTTTTACGCCGGCACAAGGCAAAGAATTAGCGTTAAACGGACAACGAATTTTCAAAATCGTTGAAACATTTCGTAAACCTGTAATAGCGGCCGTAAACGGATTCGCACTCGGCGGCGGTTGCGAATTGTGTATGGCGTGTCATTTGCGGGTCGCTTCGGAAAATGCACGCTTCGGACAGCCCGAAGTCAGTTTGGGCGTTACGCCGGGATATGCCGGAACTCAACGATTGACGCAACTTATCGGCAAAAGCAAGGCATTTGAATTATTGATGACGGGCGACATGATAAAAGCCGACGAAGCCTTACGATTGGGATTGGTAAATTACGTGGTTTCTTTGCCCGATTTACAAACCAAAGCCTCAGAATTGATGAACAAAATTCTCGAAAAATCGCCTGTTGCGGTTGCCGGCATTATTGCCTGTGTCGATGCGTATTACTCCGACGGCGTGAACGGTTTTGATGCCGAAGCCGAAGAGTTCGGGAAATGTTTCGGAACCGATGATTTTAAAGAAGGAACTGCTGCTTTTATTGAAAAAAGAAAGGCTGATTTTCCCGGTTTTTAACAGAATAATCGAATGTTTTAAAAAAGCTCAATTTCAAACAGTTGGGCTTTTATTTTTGTTTTTTTGCGAACATTTAGAAAAAAAAAACTGCAAATCATCAGATTTGCAGTTTTTTTCTTTGTCGGGGTGAGAAGATTTTTTATGTTAGAATTTTTAACAGTCATATATTTGATTATTAAATGTTTAACAAAACCGAAAAACAGCCGTTTTGTTGCATATTTGTTGCAGCACGGCGGGGTGTAAGCACTTGAAAAAAGGGCGTTTCAAAGAAAAAGGCAGTTTTAAAATCTGCCTTTTTTCTGTAAACATTAAATAACTTTATTGTCTTTGTTTTAATAATTTCAAAGAATAACTTATTTATACGGTTGTGGTGTTTTCTTTTAATAAATTACCTAATTCGGTTAAATTTAAAGTAGGCAGATTAATTGTTTCATGTCCCGAAAGATTTGTTAATGTTGCGATATAGGCTCGAATATACGGGAAAAGTATAGCTGTCGAACTTGTGTAGAAATACAACGATAAATTCTCAATTTTTTCCGAACTATCAAAATAATATGTTGCCGTTACGTCTATTTCTATATTTTTTGTGTTGTCTTCATTGTTTATTTGGATTGCTAAATTCAAATAAAATTCTGATTTGGTTTTATCTATAACGCCTGACGGAGCGAAATTTATATTGAATTTGTCATTAAGCCCGTTTTGTTTAAATTCGATAACGGACTTGTTTATTTTGTAATCCAAAAACTGAAATGTTGATTTTTCCATATTAAGCAGCTAATGCGTAGTTGATATTTTTTCCGGCTTTGGCGTGATAACGATTGTCGTCTTTGTTTTTTGTTTCTAAGGCAGATTCATCTGCATCAAATACATAAATATTTGTATTAATACCTAAGATGCTCAAAACGTTTGTTAAAAATCCTTTTTCTTGCTTAATCACAAAACTGTAATCAGGAAATCCTAGTGTTAAAACCGGGTTTTTAACTCGTGTTAATGATTTTTCGGATACAAACATTATTTCGTCTTCCTGAAATAATTGTTCAAACTCAAAACTAATATCTGATTCAATTTCCATGTACTTTTTGTTTTCATACATTTCAATTGGAAGTATTTCAATAATATGATTATCGTAATCCCTTTTTTTAATCTCGTACTTTATTTTTATACCCGGAAATGATTCAATTAATATATCGAACTTTTCTCTTAAATAAGTTTGTGGGTTCATTTTATTTTAAGTTTTCTTTGATGTATGTTGTGAATTCTTTTGCAGTTTTGTAAGCTCTGTCGCTTTCGACACTTCCAATCGGTGTATTTTCATAGTCCGAAGTTTCACGCCACTCTTTTAAGTCTTTTATATTCCGATGCTGGGTTTCGTAATTATCATATTTTGCAGATTTTAACTCATTGAAAACATAATTTATTATGTATTTATGAGAACTTCCTTTTGAATAATTAATGTTGTTTTCCAATTCGTCATAAGCCACTTCGAAAAAAAAATTTATTGAGTATTTTAATAACTGCAAACAACTATAATATGCACAATGCACACTTGAAGCATGAAGACCTTGTTTAATTAAAAATTCTGATGCAATTAAATTATTTTCTGACTTTTTTTTTAATTCGCTCATTGATTTTCAAAGATATGTGTTTCTCATTAATTTCTTTGATAATTTTATTATGTGCATTAAATTACGGAAGGAATATCGCTTTGTTATGTTTGCAAAACTAATATTAAGAATTTTAATTTGCAACAAGAATAAGTTTGTTTTTTCAATAATTTTATTAGCGACTTTAATTTTATGATTACTTTAATAGTCGATTTAATATGTTTGGTGCGATTTTATCTACTTCGCTGTAAAACTTTTTAGACTTATTTACTTAATCAATACAATTTGCGACCAATTCAAATTTAT
>DYMH01000195.1 GCA_020721645.1 Draconibacterium orientale | reverse complement strand
GCCGCAGCGACCCGCAGGCTCGCTTATACTGAGGCACGACAGACACCCTGAAAAATAAAGTGCGAATGCACGCCTTGAAAATGGGTTCAGGGTGGATGCCGGAGTGCCGGGTGCAAACATAAAAAGCCACGTGAAAAAATGAGGCTGTGTGTGCGTTTTAGCACAAAAACAGCCGGTGCAAGGCAAGCCTATTGACTATTTTTTTTGCAAAAAATCTTTATTGGAAAGAAATGAAAAAATAGCAATACCCGGAGGGCTTGGGCTTGACTGCACATTTTTGAACAGGGAGCTTTTTTGTGCAGCACGCCTTTAAACCTGCGTTGTGGGCAGTTCACGGGCTTGGGGGCGAAAATTTGAAACTGTGCGGTTGCCGTCTTGTTCGGCTCAACAGAATTATTTTTTTGGATTGAGGAACGAAATCGAAAAAAAAATAATTTGTTGTGCCGGTTTTCCCGATGGTGCGTTGCAAACAGAACCGAGGCAAGCCGCTTTTCCCTTTTTGAGAAAAGTGGTTTTGCGAGGTCTTTTTCGAGCAAAGGTGCTTTTTGAAAATTGGGAAATGGGGCGGGGAAAACAACCCCTTTAATCAACTCCGGAAAAATGACAGTCAAATAAGAAGTATTTGATATTTAGCTGTTTCTATAAGTTATCAACATTTAAAGCAAATAGAATTTCAAATATTAAAAAAGGATTGACGTGGAAAAACCACAGTCAAATAAAAACAGCCTTATATACAGATGTTTAACAAAGTTATTAACATTTCAGTTAAATAAAACTAAGCCCAATATGGAACATATTTTATGAATTTTTTTGAGCTGTTGTCTGTATCTTTTTG
The DNA here is from genome assembly GCA_020721645.1 of Draconibacterium orientale. Classification (GTDB taxonomy): domain Bacteria; phylum Bacteroidota; class Bacteroidia; order Bacteroidales; family JAADGE01; genus DYMH01. The sequence goes on along the minus strand of DYMH01000195.1, from coordinate 3,887 downwards.
TTTTATCCTTCCTTTATCCATTGTGTCTTTTATCAATCTTGAAATTTGAGATGCTTGTCTCGGGTGCATTTTGAGCCTTTCCCTTAAAGTTGTATTATTCATACCGCCTTCGGGACTATAATACTGAATAATACTGTGCTGATATGTCGCCTCAACTCTTTCTGAGTCGGTCATTTGGGCAAAGGATTTCGGGCTGTAAAGAGTTACCTTAAATGAGTTTTCAATTTCTTCTATTTTTAATGGCGGAAGACCATACAGTTCAATTGCCTTAATAGTTTTTTCGAACCCGGAACCTCTTTCTTCGCAAATGTTATACATCCTAAAAGCAGCAGCCAATATTTCATTTCTTGATTCAGGGGTTGTTCTTATAAGCCTATCAATTTTTTTATTGGGAAGCAAACGTCCGGGATTTGTAATTTCAATCCGGTCGGAAAATATTTCTATCATCGGTCCGCTGCCCCGTATTGTAAAATCTTGATGAATGAGGGCATTGGCTATCAACTCTCGAAGAGCTATTTCTGGATAAACCTCGGTGCTTTGCCTCAGTGCATTTTTAATTACCTCGCTGCCCGGCAAAAGGTTTTTTATAAATTGAATAAGACCTTCAAAGCCTATGGCATAGCCAATATTAACCGGAAATTCTTTGCTTGGAACTGTTTTGTCGGTACCTTCATACTTAATCAGCCGGATTGATTTTCGAGCTAAATTGTCAAATTCATTAAGATTCCTTGCCGCAGCCAGTGCACCAAAATTTGTAATATAATAGCCGGAATCGTCTATCGGTTTTATCAGTTTTTCTTGTGAAAGTGAATATAATATTTCCGTCTGACTGCCCGGTACCGGTTTTTTCAACAGTTCAAATATTTTAGCAAAATCCAATAAACTTATAATTTGTTCCGGCTGTTTGAGGGTTGATGCAAAAAGTTCTTCATATACCGGTGATTTACTATTCAACATCAGGGAGCCTATTTCGTGCCTTGATGCTTGACGAGTTGTACCTCCGCTTCTTATAAAACTATGCTCTATATTTTTACTTTTGATATATACCGGCTTTATTGCGCTTTCTTTTATTCGGATGAATAATAAGGGGAAATTATCCCAATTTTCAACAGAGTGGTCTATGCTGACAGCCGGTTCTAATTTATTTCTGCCAATGCTTGATAATCTGTCAATTATTGTATTTACTTCTTCGCGATTCACGCCTTTTATTTCGGCAGTTGAATTTTCAATGCCGAAAATGAGATAACCTCCGCCGGCGTGATTTGCAAAAGCTGAAATATGCTCGGCCAAGCGGTCTTTGTTTGTTGACAGCATCTCTTTCCAGTCCAGCTCATTTAATTCTTGCGGAATGGGTTTCAAACTTTTTAAGAGATATTCTTTTGCTGAGTGTATCCAACTTTTCATCTAAATCAATATTTGCCGGTTAGGATTTCTTCTAAATACATTTTTGTTAAAATCAGTTAGTTTGCTGTAAACAGTTGAAAAAAGAATTAATCAGCACCCGAAAAACTCAGACTTGAAGTCAATTCGTTGAATCTGTTAAATTTAACGACTTTTTTATGTTGCAGGCGACCGACTATAAATGCCGGATTTGTGTCGATTTTTTGTGCGTAGTTAAGAATGCTTTCTCTTGTAACCGGATATTGCATAAATTCTTTTTCTTGGTTTTCGGTGAATGTCCATTCAACAGCAAATTTATCGGCTTCGGCTTCTTTTTGCTTGTCATTTTCAGAATATTTGAAATCTTCCAAAAACATATCCTTTTTGCCGTGCAAAATAATATGACCTATTTCATGAAACAAAGTGAACCAAAACATATCATTTCTTTTCTTGTACCCGCTAACCTGAATTACCGGATTGTTTTTATACCAACGCGCCAAGCCGCTTATCGGAGCTTTGGGCAGAAATGGGACAAAAACAAAATGTACTCCGATTTTTGAAAAAATTGCATGCAATTTTGTTAAGAAATTACTGGGTTGAGTTACTGATAACAGCTTTATTTCCGGCAACATATTCTTTAATTCTTTCTCGTTGTATTCAGAAATCTTATTTTCTTCCGATAATTGTTCGCCTCTCCTTATCCATGCGGACAGTGCATAAGGTTCTTTTGATGTGTTCAACGAAATTCTTGCCCTAATTTTTTGTTGCTCCAAATACAGATTTTCCCACGCTTTGTGATTTGAAACTCCAAAATAATTGAACAGATTGATTGTTTTTTCTCCGGTATTACGGGTTTTTAAAACCCAATTATGGTTTGCCATTTCTGCATAAGGAAAAGATTTTGTCCATTCTTCTGCATCCGAAATAACTTGCATTCGTTTTAAACGTGCCTGAGCTTCATCGTACTGAATTTGACGATTCAACCAAAATTTAGCCGGAATTCTTAGTACACTTTCAAATAATACGGACATGTCCGGTGTAATTGAACTATTGCCGATTAATACTGCCGTTACAGTTTTTTCAGGCTTTCCGATTCTTATTGAAAATTCTTTCGGACCTATATTTAACTCAACTAATTTCTCTCGTAAAGTTGTTCCGGGATGGCTAACGGTTTTTGGTTTATATTCATTTATTGTCTTCATATTTTTAGCCCTCTTTGTGATAATTTTCTATTTCAATTATTTCGACACTTGAAATTTCTAACCAAATATATTTACCGTCTATATCAGTAGGTATCGGTCTTTCCTGCGTTGTGAATATTAACCTGTACGGGTGGTCTAAATCGCAAGCCCACTGACCTTTTCTTTGATTTATTAGCTCATGATAACGACCGGGTAAATTTCTTAAATCTTCGTAAGTTTCGGCTGCCCACATATCATCGAGTCGGGTTTTGTATAAGTCTGCTCTTTTACTGCCTTGTTTGCGAACAGATAATTTATCATCGTTTGCGTATTTTTCAAGTTTTTTATCGGCAAATTTTATGTCCATTGCAAAGGTATATAATATTTTTATTTACACAAAGTGTTAATTAAAATATATTTGTATTCAATACGTAAATATATGAATATAAATGAAATGTAAATTAGAATGTCAAATTCAATTAGTCTTTGAAAAAATCATCTATGTCAATATCCTCGTTTTCTTCTCTATCCGGGTAATACATGTCCCATATACCGTGCGGGTCTTTCGATTTTTTTTTATGTGGTTTTTTATAAACTTCTTGTTCTTCAACCGGTATTTGTACCGAACAAATCAATTCTTGTTTTTCTATATCAAAAATTTCATATTTAATAAATTCACTATTTTGAGCAAAATAATGAGCATCATTTATGTCATCAAAAAAGTAATCTTTATTGTTAATTACTCTCCAATTAGACACTAATTTGAATTTCGGCTTATTTTTTTTTAATTCGGCTTCAATTTTTCGGATTTCTGATTCAAAATCAACTATTATAAAGTAGTTTACAGATAATGTTTCCAGCAATTGCATAATGTATTTGCCAACATTTTTTATACTATTGTCGGTGCTTAATGGAATATAATCACCGATTTCATTTCTATAACAGTATGCTATTGATTTCGAGGTTGAAAGAATATATCTACCTGAGTTACCTAATTCATATACCGGAACTTTGTATGCTGTTTTACTTTCTTCAAGTTTTTTATTTACATTGTCAATTGTATTTTTAAGCGGATTATAAAAAGTTACATCAAATCTGTAATCAATAATATCAGCAATAAAAAACCAATCTTTAAAGTAATCCGGGATTCTATCTGAACCAATATTTACATCCTTAAATTCCTTTACTTTCTCCCTTTTTTTATTTTCTTCAAATTTTTCTTTACGTTCTAATTCTTCATCTTCTAAACATTTTTTTGATTGTTGAACGTAATAATATTTTAGACTTATTTACTTAATCAATACAATTTGCGACCAATTCAAATTT
>DYMH01000055.1 GCA_020721645.1 Draconibacterium orientale | reverse complement strand
TCCATTATCCATTATCCATTATCCATTGTCCATTGTCCATTGTCCATTGTCCATTGTCCATTGTCCATTATCAATTGTCAATTGTCAATTATCCATTATTTTCGTGTAAATAACATTAAATTTCCCATGCTGAAACGAGAACAATAGCCGATTTTAAAAGGCAAAGCTCTCACATTGGTGTCGTTTTTATAGATTTCGACCAATTTTGCTTGCTTCGTATATTTGAATTGGCGAATCGGGCGTGTGTAAGTTCCCCACAATTGGCGATTCCACGTTTTGTCATCGAAATATTTGATTTCAATTCCCGAATCGTCTTGTAAAATATATTTTGATTTCAGAGCTTCCTTTCGTATCGAATTCAAATATCCGCAGAGATAAGATGCTGCTTTTAAATATGTTGCATCGAAATTTTGATTCGTTAAAAATTTAAGAAATTCGGGTGTTTTTTGTAGATTTTCATCGGAAACATTGTGCGAAAAATAATATAAAGTTCGAGCAAGGGAATCGCTCGGTTTTTGATATTTTATTTCAATTCCCGAGATATATGTGTCGTTTGGGTCGTCTGAATCTTTTCTTCCGGGCAAAAAATCGACTACTTCGCCTTTATTATTGAGTGTAATTTTTTTAACATTATGAACTTCAAAATCGGCTTTCGCCATCGACATCATAATCACCGGCACCACGCCTTTGAGTTCGAGGCTGCGGGCAAAATCTTTGCTCATGTCATTGGTCATAAAATATCCCCAAATAAAAATGCTGTCGAGCGAACGCCGCATGGCTTTAAAAAAAGTTCCCATTTGTTTATCGGTTAAATCGGCAACTTCCGGAACATTGCCAACACGTTCCAAGCCGAACATCACAATTTTTTGTGTGTTGGGAAAGAAAATATTAGCGTGTAAAAAATCAGGACCGCTAAACGGATAGAGCAGTGAATGAACACTGTCGGCAAGAATTTGAAGCTCGGAATGTGCAAATTCGGTCATCGGATTGATTCGCGTTGTGGTAGCACTGTCCCAAAATTGTGTAAATTTTTCGTGATGCCGAATCCAAATTTTATTCGTATCGATATATTGAATTGAGCTTGCAGAATCTTGCCCGATGCCTGCATAAAAACGAGCAAATTCGTTGAATTTCATGTTTTTAACAGAGTCCACATGAGGCGTTTGAGCAAGGATTTGCAAGGTGGAAAGGATAAGTAGTGAAACGAAAAAATGTTTTTTCATCAATTTGATTTTTTTAGAAAGTTCAAAAGTAAAAATATTTTTGAGTTTCATTTTATTCTGTTGATAAATTGTAAATTTGTTCGTTTTTTGAAACGATTTTTTCTGACTAAAAGAATATTCACTTTGAAATTTTTAAAAATCAGCCCGATTTTGTTATTATTCTTAGGCTTTGCATGCAACTATGAAAAAAAAATTGTGCAAACCCGAGAAAAATGCAAAACGAAGTATCCTGTAATTTTTGTTCACGGCATTGCCTACCGCGATGATGTAGGCGTTTTGCCCTATTGGAGCCATATTCCAAAAGTATTGAGAAAGCACGGGGCAAAGGTGTATTTAAGTCATACACAGGCTTTTAATTCTCATATAGACAATGCAATCCTCTTAAAATATCGTATCCTTGATATTCTCGAAACCACGGGAGCCGAAAAAGTAAATATTATTGCACATTCCAAAGGCGGATTGGAAGCCCGGTGGATGATTTCGCGTTTGGATATGGCAGATAAAGTGGCATCGCTCAGCACAATTGCAAGTCCGCACAAAGGCAGTTCTGTTGCCGATTCAATTTTGAACTCGCTCAAAATAAAAAACAAAACCCAATTGGTTGTGAAAATTGTCGAATTTTACGCCTCAGCCATTGGCGACCGCGAACCAAACGTCTTGGAGGCTGCCGAAAATTTAACTGTCGAATATATGAGTCATTTCAATGAGAGTGTCCCAAAAATGGAAAATGTTTATTATCAGAGTTATGGCTGTGTGATGAACCCGTATTATCCACTCAAATATCTGTTGAGTGCCCAAAATTTGCTGTCCGAAAAGGAAGGCGACAACGACAGTCAAGTGAGCATAGAATCTGCAAAATACGACAATTTTATACTTGTTGAATCGCCCGATGGGTTCGGACTTTCTCATTTCGATATTGCCGGAATGCGTTTTATTTCAAAATCGAGTAGCTTTGATGCCGAAAAATTTTATATTGATATTGTTAATGAATTGAAAAACAGTGGATTTTGAAATATATTTAAAAATATTCGATAAACATTAACAAAAATCGAAATATCACCGTAAATTAGGACTTGGATTTTTGTCTAATTTTTAAATAAATTAACCATGAAACGTCCATGATTATTGCTAAACACACAAGGGCATGATTATAAAAAAATCAAGTAACTTGCACCGGATAAATAAATTGTGGACTTCCATGTAGCCAAAATAAAATATAAACACATGAAAACACGACTTTTAATTTCAGTATCAATTATTATTATATCCTTTGGATTTAATTTTAATATATCGCCTGAGCTGAAAAATAAAATTGCCGATGATAAAAAAATTATCGGAACTTATACCGGTTTGAACGATCATTTTGAATATGTATTTAAAACCGAACAAGGCACTCTTATTGCATTTCAGGAAATTATTGATAATATTGGGGTCGATTTATTCGATGATGCAACGATAGGAAAAAAATTTGAAATTACATGGACGGAACTTACCGTTCAAATTACCGATGACGAAGGGGAACCAAGCGGTGAAACGGCTTTTGTAAAACGTATAACATCAATTAAGAGTATATGACAAATGATTTTGAAAGAGCTAAAATTCGTGCACTATTTTTGATTCAAAAAAAACAATAATTCGATGGAACAGGTTTTGATAAAGAGGTCCGATTCATATTCTGTCGGTTTTGATGAAATTGATAATCAACATATTCATTTGGTCGATTTGATTAATCAATTTTATAATGCCTTTTGTGAAGGGAAAGCCAATGAATTTTTAGATACAGTTTATAAAGAAATTATACTTTATACTGATTATCATTTTGCAAGCGAAGAAAAATATATGAAACAATACAATTATCCGGATTTAGAAGCCCATAAGGTATTGCATACAGGATTTATAGATAAAATTAACGACATGTTGTCTGAATATAAAAGCGGCAAATTGACAATTTCGTACGAGTTGATGAATTTTTTAAGAGATTGGTTGCTTAATCATATCAATGGAACTGATATGGATTATGCAAAATATTTTCGAGAACAAAATATAATGAAATTAGATTGATGTTGATAAAACAATATATAAAATCATTTTTACTGTTTTTGGTGCTGTTTTTTATAGAAGGCTTGCTGTTTTCACAGAATTTCACCAAAACCGACAGTTTATTGCTTCTTTTAAGTGGAGCAGATGAAAAAGATAAGGCAGTATTACTGAATAAAATCAGTTGGAGTCTTCGAAATTCTAAGCCCGAAGAGGCAATAAAGTACAGCAAGCAAGCAATAGAACTTGCCTCAAAATATGGCAATCACAAAGAACTTGTTAATGGATATGGTTATACAGGGATTGCGTACAAAAAAATCGGAAATTATGCCGATGCCTTCGACTATTATTTCAAAGGATTGGAATTTGCACAAAAATATAATTTAAAAGAACAAGAAGGCTATGCACGAATAAATATCGGCAATCTATACATATATCAAGAATACTACGATGAAGCCATTGTTAATTTGAAAGAAGGATTGAAAATAGCATCGGTATTGGAAAATGAAAAAATGAAGGCTTATTGTCATTTGTATCTCGGAAGGTGTTTTTTGAATAAGGGAAATTACAAATCAGCATACGAAAACCTCACAGAATCCTTATCGATACGAACCAAAGAAAAAGATGTTGCCGGAACTGCCGAATGTAGTAAAGATATTGGAAATCTGTTTTTAGAACAAAAAAATTACATTTTGGCATTAGAAAATTATTTAAAATGTTATCAGATTATAGATAAAAAATCGGATATCGATTTATATTCCGAAATTTTAAATAATTTGGCAATAACACATTTCAAATTGTGCCATTGTGAAGAGTCGCTGGTTTATGCACGACAAAGTTTGGAAGCTGCTCAATACGGAAAAACAAAATTAAGAATCCGAAACGCCTACAAAACCCTGTCTGAAATCGAAAATTCATTAGGTAATTTTCAAAAGGCATACCAATATTTATCATATGTTTCTTTATATAATGACAGTTTGTTCAGCGAACAACTCTCGGAAAAGGTTTCAAATTTGAAACAAATTGCCGCCCAACAACGAAATCGGGCTGAAATAGATATGTTAAGAAAAGATAATCAAATTCAAGATTATAAACTTGAACGCGGGCATATCTATAATTCGATTTTAGGAATTAGTTCGGTGGTCTTTTTAATTTTTATCATACTTGGGATACGAATCAATAAAATCAGACGAAAGCAAAACCGGTTTCTGAAAGAACAAAAAAATGAAATAGAGCTTAAAAATATAGAACTTTTCGACAAGCAAGAATTAATTTTAATACAAAAAAGGGATTTAGAAACCGCACTTGAAACGCAAGAAAACCTTAATCAAAAATTATTTGCCCAAAACCTTTCGCTCGACCAAGCTCGAATTGAATTAGAAGAATACAGTAAAGAATTGCACAAAAAAAATGAAAAATTAGTCATCGTTGATGCCGAATTACGACAAAATAATGAAGAACTGATGACGCTCAACGAAAATATTGAGGCTCAGAAGCAAACCATTATCAAAGTACATAAAAATATTACCGACAGCATCAACTACGCAAAAGGAATACAAGAAACCATCTTGCCGAGTAAATCGTTGTTAAGCAGTATTTTAGGTGAATATTTTTTATTTTTCAAACCACGCGATAAAGTAAGCGGCGATTTTTATTATGCCAACAAAATTGGTAATAAAATTAGTTTTGCCGTTGCCGATTGTACAGGACATGGAGTGCCGGGAGCATTCCTTACAATGCTGGGTATCACTTATTTACACGAAATTGTTACAAACTCCGGAACAAATCAACCCGCTAAAACATTGGAGATATTACGCCAACGATTTAAGTCAAATTTTCAAAGTTTCGGTTCGGAAAATGCGAACGGAATGGATATTGCCCTGTGTTCGGTCGATACACAAACCAATATTTTACAATACGCCGGAGCCTACAATCCTTTGTTTATATTTCGTAACAAGCAAATACTTGAATTCCCTGCAACACGAAATCCTATTGGGTTTTATCCTGCCGAAAAAGAATTTCAAAACACCGAGATACAATTACAAGACAATGATATTCTCTATATTTTTTCCGATGGCTTCCAAGACCAATTGGGAGGAAAATTGGGGCGAAAATATACAAAAAACAAAATGACAGAATTGTTTCTGAGCATTCACACACAGCCACTTGTTCAGCAAGAAGAAATAATTGCGAAAGAATTTGAAATTTGGAAGCAAGGGCAGCAACAACTTGATGATATCGCAATTTTAGGCGTGAAATGGAAAAGCGAAAAAACATTGAATATGTAATAAACCAATCAAAAACAGAAAACGTTTGGGTTCTATTCTTGTTTGGCTTTGATTTATTGAAACTTTGAAAGCAAATATTTACCGATATTAATCCCTCAATAATGAAAAAACTCCTTTTATTACTTTTCTCTTTTACATTTATTTTTGAAGTACTTTCTCAACAAACACAGATTGACAGCCTGACACTGCTTTTGAAAACGAGTAAAGGTGAAGAAAAAGCCCTTATTTTAGTGCAATTGCAAAAGAAACTCGTCCGAAAAAATAGTGCACAAAGTATAAAATACGGTAATCTGGCAATCGAAGAAGCCACAAAGGCTAATTTACCCTTAATAACATTACAAGCCCTCAATATAATAGGGAAAACGTACATGATAACTGCCAAATACGATAGTGCAGATTACACATTACACAATGAATTGGAATTAGCACAAAAACTAAAAAATCAAAAAGAAATAGGATTGGCTTTGCATTCATTGGGAAATTCGGCACTGTATCAGGAAAAAAGACAAGACGCATTGGAATTATATCAAAAAGCCTTGTCGATACGCGAAAAAATTCAGGATACTGTTGGAATATCAGCCTCTGTAAACAATATCGGGAAAATCTACTACGATTTAAGAAATTTTGATTTTGCCCTGATATATTTTGAAAAATCACTAAAATACGATGAATTACTTAACGACAAAGCATCACTTGGTGTTTCATACAACAATGTGGGTTTAATTTATTTAGAAAAGAAAAACTACGAGAAGGCATTGGAGTATTTGAACAAATCGAAAAATATTAGGACAGAAATCGGGGATATTGCAGGGTTGTACAGCTCATTAAATAATATCGGATTGGTATATTCTCGATTAAAAAAATATGAAGAAGCAATTATCAACTATCAAGAATCCTATAAATTATCGCACGAGGCTGGAAATGAATGGGACGAAGCCAATACGCTGGAAAATATTGGAGATATTTATGTTAAAACAAAACAATTTAAAGATGCACTTACATATTTAGATATGGGTTTTGATATCGCAAAACGTAATAATTTTAAACAATTACTTCGGGATTCTTACAAACGTTTTGCCGAATATTATGAAGTAATCGGAGATTATAAAAAAGGTTTCGACAATTTAAAATATTATGTATTGATTAAAGACAGTATCGTTAATGAAAATATGCAAAATCAAATACTTGAATTGCAGACCAAATACGAAACCGAAAAGAAAGAAAAAGATATTTTGAAAAAGGATTTGGAAATAAAAGAAAAAAGCTCTAAAATACAAAGTCAGCAATATTTTTTATGGTCGTTTATTTTGGGGTTTTTATTAATTTCTGTATTTTTTATTCTGATATACAAACAATTTCGAGCAAAAAAGAAAGCCTATATCCTGTTAGAAAATCAAAATACCGAAATCAAATTGAAAAATGCCGAAATTATCAACCAAAAAGAAGAAATCATTGCCCAATCCGAACAATTGGAGCAAGTAAATGTTGAGCTCGAAAAACTTTCAATCGTTGCACGCGAAACCGACAACGCAGTTGTTATTTTCGATAAAAATTTGGAATTGGAATGGGTTAATAACGGATTTACAAAAATTTATGGATACGCACACAACGAATTTGTCGAAAAATATGGAAAATCAATACATTCGGCAAGTACAAACCAAGCAGTTCGGGAATTAATCGATGAAAGTATTTCAACAAAAAAAAGTGTTTTTTATAATTCGGCAACAAAAAGCAAAGCCGGGAAAGACCTTTGGCTTCAAACAACATTGACACCCATTTTTTCGACTAACGGCGGATTGCATAAATTAATTTCGGTTGAAACCGATATTACTACCGTTAAAAAAGCCGAACAACGTATTTTGGAGCAAAACGAAATGATAAAATCCGGCATTCGCTATGCCAAAACCATTCAAAATGCTGTGCTTCCGCCTCATGGATATATGGACAGTCTCTACGAAAATTTTATCATCTACCGTCCGAAAGACATTGTTTCGGGCGACTTTTACTGGATTTCCCAAATCAAGACCAATGAAACGGAAAAAAACATCATTGCTGTTGTGGATTGCACCGGACACGGCGTTCCCGGTGCTTTGATGTCGATGATAGGTATTCAATTGTTGAATGAAATTGTCCATGTCAATCATCTGTTTTCGCCGTGTGAAATTCTCGAAAAACTCGATGAAAAGGTTAAAACCGCTATGCATCAATATGATAACGACATGGGTGAGGGCATGGACGTTTGTTTATGTACGATTGAAAATATGGCGAAAAATCAAGTCGAAATTGTCTATTCAGGGGCAAAAAGACCATTGATTTATGATGCAAAAACAAATGACAGCATTAAAACACTGCCCGGAGAAAGACGCAGTGTGGGTGGGCATAAGCAAAGAAATGGGATACAGCCGGCGGCATTCACAAATCAAAAATTGTTATTGCAAAAAGGTGATGTCGTCTATCTGTCGTCCGACGGATTTACCGACCAAAATAATGCCCAACGCGAAAAATTCGGAACCCTGCGTTTACTTGAAACGATAAGCCGAAACAGAAATATTCCGCTTCGGGAAGCCGAAAAATTAACACTCGCAAGCTACGAGGCTTTTGTCGATAATCAAGCACAACGCGATGATATTACGCTTTTGGCTGTGAAAGTTTAATCGAAAATGAATACGAAATCAATTATTTTTAAAACTATTGGTGGCATTTCAAAAATGATACCGACTGATTTTGTATTGAAAATCAATAAACCTGCCGATATTTTTCCGTTTTACCACATTGTTTCCGATTCGCCGCCGGCTCATGTACGGAATTTATATCAAATTAAATCTGAAAATGAATTTAAAAAAGATATTGATTTCTTACTTAAATATTACACTCCCGAAAGTTTTGAAAACATTGGAACACCAAATAATGTGCAAAAACCACGTTTTTTCCTCTTTTTCGATGACGGTTTACGCGAATGTTACGAAATAATCGCCCCGATTTTGAAGCGAAAAGGAGTTCCTGCGGCATTTTTTGTCAATTCCTCGTTTGTCGATAATAAAGACTTGTTTTACAGATACAAACAAAGTTTGATTGTCGAAAAATTGAACAATATTACGAGTGCTCAATTGTCTGAAATTTCAAAAATTTTAGAAACCACACAAAATTTACAATCAGTAAATCGCAAAATATTTTCCTTGTCGTACAAACAAATAGCTGAAATAGAGATTGTTGCAAAAGTCTTAAATTTGGATTTTAGAGATTTTTTAAAAGAATATCAACCTTACATGACTTCGGCAGAAATTGCGGATTTAAAAACAGGAGGGTTTACAATCGGAGCACACAGTATCGACCACCCGTTATTTTCCGAACTTGCTTTAACGGAACAAATTCATCAATTAACAGAAAGTATGAACTTTTTAGAAGAAAATTTTGGAGTGAAAAATAAATATTTTGCCTTTCCGTTTACTGATTATGGAATTAATCGACATTTTTTTGAAACAATTTTTGAAAATCACTTGGCAGATTATACCTTTGGCACGGCAGGAATGAAAAAGGATTCCATAGAGAAAAATATTCAACGGATACCGGTGGAGAAATATGGTTTAACGGCTGAAAGCTGTCTCAAAATGCAATATTTATCTTATTTTGCAAAACAAATGTTAAAAAAGGATATAATAATAAGAAAACAATGCTGAAAAAATATATAAAATTATTAATTCCCGAAAATGCCAGAATAAACATAAGGTATTTTATGTTTATAATTAGGGCATTAATATATTCAGGTAATAATTATACATGTAATTGTTGCGGAAAAAATTTTCGAAAATTTCTGACATACGGAAATATTCCCAGACAAAACGCAGCTTGTCCGTATTGCAACTCATTGGAAAGAAACCGAGTTTTGTGGTTTTATCTTCAAGATGAAATCGGAATTGAATCTGCCCGAATAAAACTATTGCATTTTGCTCCCGAAAGAATTTTAAAAGAGAATATTAAGAAATTAAAAAATATTGATTATACAAACGCAGATATCAATCCGATATTAGCAGATGAGGTTGTCGATATTATGAATATCAATTATCCGGACGATACTTTTGATTTAATACTTTGCTCTCATGTACTGGGGCACGTGCCCGACGAAAAAAAAGGAGTTGACGAAATGTACAGAGTGTTGAAAAAAGACGGAATTGCTTTGATTTTGACGGTGATAGACAATAATACCGAAAATACATTTCAAAATGAGGTAATTATTTCTGAAAAAGAGAGATTACTCCATTACGGAGAAAAAGATTTGCTGCGAAAACACGGACAGGATTTTAAGAAAAGATTAGGTTTGTCGAAGTTTAAGATAGAAGAAATAGACTATGCCAAAAAATTGGAACATGAAATACATTCAAAATATTCGTTAGGAAACGGAGAAAGAGAACTTATTTTTAAATGTATAAAATAACTGACTTTATTTTAATATTAATGATTTTAAAATTTTTAAGCAGAACGGAAATTGACACTCAATTGTGGGACAGGAAAATTAATGACTCAAAAAACGGAATCATTTACGCATATTCGTGGCATTTAGATATTCTTACGGAAAATTGGGAAGGACTTGTTTCGCCTGATTATAAATTTATTATGCCGATTCCGTTTAAAAAGAAATTTGGAATAAAATATATTTATAATCCTTTTTTAACAAAACAAAGTGGTATTTTTTCAGCTTATACAGTTGGAAATGAAATTATAGAAGATTTTTTGAAAAAAATTTTCGCAAAATATAAATATATTGATATTAATGTTGATTTTGAAGTATTTGATTTAAAACTTAAAACAGGAATCAATTATTCACTCAATTTATCTAAGTCGTACAACGAACATTATCAAAATTTTTGTAAAAACACAAAAAGAAATATTCAAAAAGCAGAGAAAATTTCAAATTATTCTGAAGAAAATATTTCAATAAAACAATTTATTGATTTTTATAAAAAAGAAAAACAATTTGTTACAAATGCAGATAACGATATTAGGACAGAACAATATATCGATTATTGTGATAAAAACAAACATTCGGAAATTATCGGAATTTTTAATGATAAAAAACAATTAGTGTCTGCCGCTTTTTTTTCGCTTTCACCCGGTCGGATTTATTACTCGCTTGGAGTTTCCGGCGAAGAAGGGAAAAAGACCGGGGCTTCTTACAAAATTTTCGATTTTATTATCAAAAAATACTCCGGGAAAAATTGCATTCTCGATTTCGAAGGCTCTAATATTCCGGGAATTGCAAGATTTTTTGCAGGCTGGGGTGCCAAACCTGAGTTATATTATAATCTGAAACACAACAATTTATTCTTTCCTCTATCGCTCTTAAAAAAATAAAATTTTGAAAAAAAGGATAAAATCAATATGTATGATTTCGGACAAGCACGGCATGTTTGACGACAGAATTTATGCAAAGGAAGCAATCGGTCTCAAAAATGCAGGTTACGAAGTCTGCCATTTGTGTGTTGGAGAAAATAATGTCGATTTTGTAAGCGAAGACGGAATACGAATTATTCGGATTAAGGATATTAAATACAGCAACATACGGATTTTAAACAAATTAATTAAAATATTTATTACAAAAAATTTATATAAATCTGTTTTCAAAACAGCGTACAGTTTAAATTATGATGTATATCATATTCACGATCATCAATTAATAAAAACTGCTGTTAATTTAAAAAAATTGCTCAATGCAAAAATTATCTACGATATTCACGATCCGTTTTATCAAAATATAATAGATTATAATAAAGGGAATTTGCTGAAAGAAACATATTTTAAGCTAAAATCGAAAACTCTTATCAACGCTGAAAAAAATAATATCAATAAATTTGATATTATAATAACTACCGAAGAAAATCTTGCCGCACGTTATAAAAATTTATATGGAATTAATTCTGAAATAATTTATAATTATACCGATTTAAAGTACGAGCCGACAAAAGATGTCGACAAAAAAGAATACGATGCAATTTACTCGGGATTAATTTCTAAAAACAGAAGTATTTTTCATATCGGCGAAGCTGTCAAAACAGCCAAGAACCGAATAAATAATATTAAAGTAGCAGTTCTCGGAAGTTTTGCCTGTAGAAACGAAGAAAAAGACTTTGTGAAATTTATAAACGAAAATAATTTATCCGAAAATATCATTTTATTAGGGAATGTTCCTTATACTGAAGTTGTAAAATATTATAATAAAAGTAAAATCGGTCTTTGTATTTTTCAGCCTATTCCTACGCATTTCATCATTTTACAAATCAAACTTTTTGAATATTCGGCAATGGGGCTTCCGATTATCGGAAGCAATTTCGGACATATTAAAAATTATATTGAAGCAGACAAAACGGGAATCCTCGTAAATCCGCTGAACCCTACTGAAACCGCTGATAGCTTGGTGCGTTTGTTGAGTGATTCATTAGAATATAACTATTATAAAAATAACGCATTGAATAGTTCGTCGAAGTATAGATGGGAATTTATGGAAAAAAAATTGCTTGCAATTTATAAACAATTCGATGACAAATAAAAACACTAAATTAATGTCGCAGAAAAAATGATTGAGAAAAGTAAAATAAAAAAAATAATTGGTTACCTGACTGATTTAGGCATGTCCAGAACTTTACTTTCAATGCAAAACAACGGATATTTAATCGAAACAGGTTGGCTAAATTCGTATAAAAAAAAACAGCCTATAGACAAAAATAATATTCCTATTCCGTGGGTAACTTATTCATTTATTGAATTTATAAAACCTTTTTTGACTTCCGAAAAAACTCTTTTCGAATTCGGTTCGGGAAACTCAACTTTGTTCTACGCATCGAAAGTTAAGCATGTGTTTACCGCAGAACACAACCGAGAATGGTTTGAAAAAATCAATAACATTGTACCGTCGAACGTAACTATTAAGTTTTTTGAACTTGACGGACTTGATTATGTTCGGAGTATATTACTTTTTGATAACAAGTTTGATATTGTTATTATTGACGGGCGAAAAAGAAACGAATGTATAAAAAACACTGTCAATAAAATAACCGAAACAGGAATAATAGTTCTTGATGATTCCGAGAGGAGTGATTACAATGAAGGCATAGATTTTTTAGCTGCAAATGGGTTTTTAAAAATCGATTTTTGGGGACCGTCGCCCGGATATTTTCATAATAAATGCACGAGTATATTTTATAAAAATTTCAATGAATTTTTATTTCAAAAATAAATTATCTCTTAAAAGCTATAACTAATTCTTCCTTTGGGTGAAGACATAGTTTTTTGTACAAATAATTATCATTAAGTGAGTTGTCAATTTCTTTGGCGGATAATAATTTAACATCAAATCCGACAGATTTCAGTCGCAATAAATAATCGTCTTTCTGATATAATCGAACATGGTCATATTGCCCGTATTTACTCAATCTCTCTTCGTTTGAATCAATTTTTTTATCTTCAATTGTTGTATTAATAATTGAGGACATAGGAACTTGTAAAACTCCAAATCCGCCTTTTTTCAAAACTCTGTATATTTCACGCATACCCTCCAAATCGTCTAAAACATGTTCAAGCACATGATTACAGATGACGTTATCAAATATTTCAGCTTCAAAAGGTAAATCGATAATATCCAATTTTACAATTTTCTCGAGAAATGGATATTTATCTGGACTATAATCTCCTGATATGTAGTTTATTACATTGGTTTGAGTGATTTTTTGAGAAATATTCTTTTCGGGCGCAATATGAAAAACACTTTTCTTGTTTGAATAAAATCCGGTCGTTTCAAAATATAAATGCAGTAATCTCTCGCGGTACGAGCCTCCGCAAACAGGGCAAATATCGTTTTCAAAAACGCCCCCGCCGATAACTTGATAATCGTTCAGCACTTTTTCGTCGATTCCGCCTTTTCTGAAAAAGCGTACTTTTGAATTACACAAATTGCAAAAATGCTTGTTGCCTGCAAATAAAATCTTTTTTATCAGTTGTTTTTGCTTATTATTTAAAATATTTGTTATCATTTGTATTGATTTTTGAATGTTATAATTGGCAGTAAGCTGTATCGGAAAACTATAATAAAATATAAAATAAAGAAAATTCCCACTTCAATGAGTGAGAAAATAACAGTTTTGTTATCTCCTCGAAAATATTCTAACACGAAATGTATTACAGTTTCTGCAATTATTATGTAAATCGGGGGGAGAATTGTTTTTATTCCTGAAAATGAAAAATTATTTAATTTAATATCATATCTCAAAAAAATTATAAATAAAATGATATAAGAAAAAAGAGTTGTTACCGCAGCCCATTGATAGTTAAACAATGGAATCAAAATACAGTTCAACACCAGATTTATGAGTGTTGCAATAATAAAACCTTTTAATATTTTTTTATAGGCTGAAGCAAATTTAATTCTTGTTTCAAAAAACATCGTTATACCATATATAAACGAAGAAAACATAACAAAAGGTATCATAGTGTAACCGGAATAAAACTCTTTACCCAGTAATGCTTTCGCCAAGAAATCGGAATAAAACGAAAAATAAACTACAATCGGTAAGGCTGCAATAATGTAAACGGTAATGTATATTGATGTCAGCATATTTGTGCCGCCTAAATTGTTTTCCATTTCTTTTATAAATTTTGGGTTTACAATTGCAAAAAACAAATTAACAAAAGACATCATGCTTAACTGGCTTATATTATAGACCTGGTTGTAAATACCTACTTCATTGATATTTCCGAATATGGCAATCAGATACCTATCAATAGATGTTAAGAACAAAATAGATAAATTAGATATTATAATTACTGACGTATATGAATATAGCTCTTTAAGAATTGATTTTGAAACAAATCTTATTCTAATTTCAATTTTTGTGAAATATCGGAATGTTAAAAACATAATCGAAAGAACATCAACAATAAATATTCCCAAAGGCAAAGATTCTATTCTCAAATCGGTGTGAAATGCAAAAAAATATTGTAAACCAAATTGTAAAAAAACACGAATTATTGTTATTACATTGAATCTTTTGGAAAATCCTTCAATTCTAAAAATCAGCATCATATAACTTGTAAATCCTGACGAAAGAAATTGCAAAAACAACAGAAAAATAAGTCTTTTGGTTAAAATATCTTTTGAAACAAAAGTCCACGATAAGGTAATAACAAGAAACAACAAAGTCGTGAAAAATTTAACAAACAACAAATTTGTATATAATTCATTAAGTTTATTTCTACTCAAATAATTATGATAAAATCGCCATAAACAATTTGAAATCCAAGTGAAGAAAAATATAGAGAGAATACTGTGAGTGATAAAAATAATGCCGTAAATGCCGTACTCTTCGGCACTAAAATATCTTGTGAAAATAGGAGTTCGTATAAAACCGACAGCCATAGGCAAAATGCTTCCGCCTAAATACCAAAAAATATCCTTTAAAAATTTATCTTTAACAAAATTCACTTTATCAAAATAAAATCAGATTAATTATTCTGTAAAATAAGTTCAAACAGAAAACGTAAAATTATATTTATACTACTGTTTATCAAAATTATTTCGGGAAACTAATGCAGCTAAAATTAAAATATAAATTGTCCTAATTTTCACTTTTTCAAAATCGAACCACAACACCGGACATATGGTTTTTCAAAATTAAACAAAAAAAACTACCTATTTACATATATCTTTTAAATGTTATTATTAAATTTGTCGCACTCAAACAAAACTATACAAAGCTAATTGATAAATAAACCAACATTATGAGTAAAAAAGTAATAGATTTAGAGCAAGTTGTTGTGAAGTTTGCAGGCGATTCCGGCGACGGAATGCAGCTCACAGGAACACAGTTTTCCGACACAACGGCTCTCGAAGGAAACGATTTATCAACCTTTCCCGATTATCCTGCCGAAATACGTGCTCCGCAGGGAACCGTTGGAGGAGTTTCCGGTTTTCAAATGCACTTCGGAAAAGTAGTAAACACTCCCGGCGATTTCTGCGACGTTCTGGTTGCCATGAATCCCGCAGCCCTCAAAGCAAACAGCCGTTGGCTTAAAGAAGGTGGTACTATTATTGTGGACAGCGACCAATTTACAGAACGAAATCTCGAAAAAGCCGGCTGCAAACTCGATAAAGTTAAAGAATTTGCTCAAGAATACAATCTGATAGAAGCACCGATTACAGAACTCACCAAAGCAAGCGTACTCGCTTTAGGGCTCGATGCAAAAGCTGCCGACAAAAGTAAAAATATGTTTGCACTTGGTATCGTTTACCATATTTTTGGTAAAACATTAGAACATACCGAAAAATTCTTTGAATACAAATTCAAAAACAAACCCGATGTTGTTGCAGCAAATAAAGCCGTACTCCATGCAGGTTTCAATTATGCCGATACCATCGAAGCCCTGCCTTCGTACCGTGTTCACACCGCAACCATCGAAAAAGGACGTTATCGAAGCATCAACGGCAACACCGCCACTGCTTGGGGACTTTTAGCCGCTGCCGAAAAAGCTCATTTACCATTCTTCCTCGGTTCATACCCCATCACTCCTGCAACCGACATTATTCAGGAAATAGCACATCGAAAAGATTTAGGTGCCAAAAGTTTTCAGGCAGAAGACGAAATCGGAGGGATTATGACTTCTATCGGTGCAGCTTTTACAGGGCATTTGGCTGCTACTTCAACTTCCGGACCGGGCTTGGCTCTCAAAACAGAAGCCATGGGATTAGCGGTGATTACAGAATTGCCTTTGGTTATTGTTGATGTACAGCGAGGCGGACCTTCAACCGGATTGCCCACCAAAACCGAACAATCCGATTTATTTCAAGCCATTTTCGGACGAAACGGCGAAAGTCCTATTCCCGTCATTGCAGCAAGTACACCTTCCAATTGCTTTAATTACGCTTTTGAAGCCGCTAAAATAGCCTTGGAACACATGACGCCTGTTCTTTTATTAACAGATAATTTCCTCGCAAACGGCTCCGAACCTTGGAAAATTCCGGCAATGAAAGATTTTCCCGCAATCAAAACAAAACTTATCGCCAAAGATGCCAAAGAATATTTACCTTATTTGAGAGACGAAAACCTTGTACGTCCGTGGGCTGTTCCGGGAATGAAAGGTTTTGAACATCGAATCGGCGGCTTAGAAAAAATGGACATCACCGGTACGGTATCTTATGTTTCCGAAAACCATGAATTGATGACTCGATACAGAGATGAGAAAGTTAAAAAAATTGCCGATTTTATTCCCGAAATTGAAGTTGAAGGTGATAAAGATGCTGATTTCTTGCTCATAGGCTGGGGTAGCACCTACGGACATATTACAACAGCCGTTAGAGAATTACAAGCCGAAGGAATGAAAGTAGCACACGCACAATTCAGCTACATCAATCCGCTGCCTAAAAATACGGCAGATGTTCTGAAAAAATACAAAAAAATATTAGTTTGTGAACTCAATTTAGGACAATTTGCAAACTATTTACGTATGCGACACCCCGAATATGAATATCTACAATTCAATAAAGTTCAAGGATTGCCATTTACAGTCGCAGATATCAAACAACATGTACACAAAATTACGGAGGGCAAATAATCATGACAGAAGAAAAAATATTACCAAAATACGATTTTAAAGAGTTTAAAAGCGACCAAGAAGTACGCTGGTGCGCAGGTTGCGGCGATACCGCAGTGCTCATGGCAGTTCAAAAGGCAATGGCGGCTCTCGACCATAACAAAGAAGATTATGCCGTAGTTTCCGGAATTGGCTGTTCATCACGCTTTCCGTATTATATGAACACCTACGGATTTCACGGCATACACGGGCGAGCCGGTGTTTTGGCTTCGGGCGTTAAAGCCGCAAATCCCAAACTTTCCGTTTGGCAAATCACCGGCGACGGCGATGCTTTGGCAATCGGAGGAAATCACTTCATACACGAAATTCGCCGAAATATCGACGTAAACGTTCTGTTGTTCAACAACGAAATTTACGGATTGACAAAAGGACAATATTCGCCCACCTCTCGTTTTGGGCAAGTTACAAAAACTTCGCCTTTCGGAACCATTGAGTACCCATTCAATCCCGGCGAATTGGTGATTGGGTCACAAGGCAAATTTTTTGCACGAACATTAGATGTTAATGTAAAAGAATCGACCGATGTTTTTATTGCAGCCGATAAACATAAAGGCTGTTCGATTGTAGAAATATTGCAAAACTGTGTGATTTTTAATCACGGAGTACATTTTGCAATCACATCGAAAGAAACCCGCGATGATGCTCAATTGTGGCTCGAACACGGAAAACCAATGATTTTTGGAAAAGATAAAAATAAAGGTTTGGTTTTGGACGGTTTCAAATTGAAAGTTGTAACAATTGGTCAAAACGGTGTCAAAGAATCCGATATTTTAGTTCACGATGCCCACGAAAACGACCCTTCCTTGCATTTGGCACTGATTAATATGAAATTGCCCGATTTCCCGGTTGCTTTTGGTGTGATACGCGATGTTGAATATCCAAATTACGATGATTTGATGACAAAACAAATTGCAGAAGTTCAATCGAAATCGAAAATTAAATGTATGGACGATTTACTCAACAGCGGAAGTACATGGACAGTTTAATATTCTGTTAATTATAAAGGACTTTTTTATAGAGTCCTTTTTTTTTTCTAAATTTTATAAAGGATAATAAATGTCATTTTATTATAAAAAATTAATGTGAAATTTGTATTCTGTATAATTATTCGCCTTCTTTACGAATTATTAATTTAACTTCAAATAAATAATCAATAAATGAAAAAACAAATTACTTTATTACTCGCATTTTTCTTGTTTTTTAGCATTGTGAATGTGCAGGCACAAGAAAAGAAAACACGTTCCGAAGTTGATAATCGTATTGATAATATGGGTTATTGGCGAAAAATGGCTGCCAAAGGTCTTGTTCCGGTTGCCCCGAATGTAAAACCCGAAAAAGCAATTTATACGGGCTCGTTTCTCAATTCGCTTGGCGTAAAATCCGAAGATTCGCCGGATATACCTTTAAACGACAGCGAAGCAACAGAAAGCGAAAATTCTGTTTTTGTAAATCCGACGGACAATCAAAAAGTGCTTAATTCAAATAATTCGACATCTTGGACAGGAACCTCGTATGGCGTGTTGTACGGAGCCAATTATTTTTTGTCCGATGATATGGCTCAAACATGGGGCGGTTCGGTGGAAGGTGCCGGCGGCAACAATTCGGGCGACCCGGCTGCATTAATCAGCCTGACAGGGCGACATTTTGTTGGGTTTATTCACAGTAGCGGCGGGCAAGGCGTTTCGTATTCCGACAACGGAACAACGTGGACAAGCGTTTTAGCTGCACCAAACCCGGGCGATATGTTGGATAAAAACCACTTATGGATCGATAATTCTCCCACAAGCCCTTATGTTGGATATGTTTATGATGCATGGACTCCTTTTGGCGGTTCAAATGATACTGAAATAGAAATTGTTCGATCGAGCAATGCAGGAGTTTCATATTCGGCTCCTATCAATTTGAGTGCAGCGGTTAATGCAGGAAGTCATAATCAAGGTGTTAATATTCAAACCGGTCCCGAAGGAAATGTATATGTAGCATGGGCAATTTACGACGACTGGGTTGGGAAAGGCTATGAAGAAGCAATCGGTTTCGCAAAATCAACAAACGGCGGAACATCTTATACTGCCGGTACTCGAATCATTGGTTCATTAAAAGGAATCAGAGGCGGTATTACAAAAGATCAACGTGTCAATTCGTTTCCTTCAATGACAACAGACATCAGCGGCGGAACATACGACGGAAATATTTACATCGTTTGGGCAAATTACGGTACACCCGGAGTAAACACAGGCACAAATGTTAGTATTTATATGATAAAATCCGAAAATCAAGGAGCAAGTTGGTCCACGCCCATTCGAGTAAATCAAGGACCAAATACAGCCGGCAAAGCATCATATTTTCCATGGATAACCTGCGACCCGGAAACCGGAATTTTAAGTGTTATCTATTTTGATGACAGAAATGTTTCGAGTTCGCAAGTTGAAGCCTATGTTTCTAATTCGTTCGATGGCGGCGACACTTGGGAAGATATGAAAGTGAGTGATGTTGCATTTACACCTGCTCCAATTCCGGGTTTAGCCGATGGTTATATGGGTGATTATCTGGGTATTGCGGCTCGCGGAGGTTATGTATATCCTGTTTGGGGCGATAACAGAAACGGCTTTTTACAAACGTGGTGTTCGCCTTATCAAACAAACACCCGTATTCGCCCTGTCGATTTGCAAATTGCACTCACAGAAGAAACAGGAGCAACAGTTTTAACTTGGAATTATACCGAAGTGAAAACATTGCAAAATTTTGTTGTTTACAGAGATGGAGTTCAATTAGGAACAACTACCGAAACAACATACTCCGAAACTCTTCCTGCATATGGAAAATATAAATATTCGGTAACTGCAATGCACGACGATGGCGAATCTGTGCCTGTTTCAGGAAATATTCAGTGGGGAAATCCGAAAATTGCTGTAACTCCAACTTCACTATCAGCAGTTCTTCCGACAAATCAATCAACCGTAAAACAACTTACAATTCAAAATATTGGAGAATTGGAATTAACATACGCTCTTGCAACCGAAATCACTTCAAAAAACGGGAAAAATCCAAAAGCATACTGTACAGCAAGCAGTTCGACAGAAGACGAATACATTTCTAATGTTACTTTCGGTACAATCAATAACTCCACCGGCTGGACTTCTTATTCCGATTTTACTGCCCAAAGTACAGATGTAAATGCCGGCGAAAGCTATCCTATTTCTATTGCAATTGGAACTTCATACTCCGCAGATTATGGAGCTGTTTGGGTTGATTGGAATCAAGATGAAGATTTTGTTGATGCCGGAGAAAATATGCCGCTGACAGTTTCTTCGGGAGATGGTCCTTATACAGGCAACCTGCTTATTCCGTTCGATGCCCTTGCCGGCTCAACGCGTATGCGTGTTCGACTAAATTATAGCTCAATTCCGACACCTTGCGGAACAACAACTTATGGCGAAACCGAAGATTATACCCTCAATGTAAACAGCTGGTTGAAAACCTCAATTAAAGAAGGCACTGTAAACCCCGGCGAAACAGCAATTATTGATGTAACATTCAATTCCGATGGGCTTGCTGTTGGCGTTTATACTGCAAATATTACAATTTCGAGCAACGACACCGAAGCTTCGGCAATTGTGGTTCCGGTTAGTTTGACTGTTTCCGATGTATTTTCGGCATTCCCTTATGCATCAGATGCTACAATTTGTTCTGCATCGACCACTCAATTGTTTGCTAATGCAGCCTCTGGTTCAGGTTCATACACATATTCTTGGACATCTGTTCCCGAAGGATTCACATCAGACATAGCCGACCCAATGGTTACACCAAGCGAAACAACAGTTTATACAGTAGAAGTTTCCGATGGCGTGGATATTGTTACAGAAAGTGTTACTGTTACCATTATTGAAGCACCAAATACACCGACAGTTCCCGCAGGTCCGGTAAGCCCGGCAAATAATTCGATTTCAAATTATACCGTGAGTGCAGTTTCGGGAGCAAGTTCGTACCAATGGCAATTACTTCCTGTCGAAGCAGGAATTGTTACGGGAAGTACAACCACCGGCAGTGTCGATTGGAGTAACACCTTCTCCGGACCGGCAACAATTTCGGTTAAAGCCATTAACGAATGCGAAGAAAGTGCATTTTCAACTGAACTGGAAGTGAATGTTACTCAATTTGTTGGAGTAGAAAATTTCAACAATATTAAGTTTAATTTCTATCCGAATCCAACAAAAGGCAGCGTAATTTATACTTTGCAATCCGAAACAACCGGTACTTTGAAATTGTCGATAACAAACAGTTATGGTCAAATAGTTTATATTGAAAACATTAATGCAGTTTCAAACGCTCAATCGGAAATTAATTTAGAAAAATTCCCCAATGGAATCTATATTATTAATCTGCAAGGCGAAAACACGAATTTAACACGACGCATCATTTTACAAAAATAATGAGTGGTCAATATTATAATAAAAAAAGCGGAGTGAATGCTCCGTTTTTTTTTGCATAAATTTTGAAAACAAAAAACATGTAAATCAAATAAAAATTAAAAAACATGTAGGATTTATTTGTCGAGCTGTCGAAAACCGGAATACAGCACTGATTATTTTACATAAAAAATTTCAATAATAGGTAATCGGACAGATTTATTTGAATATTATAATGTCGATATTCTTATGAAAATTAAATATGCTTATCCGTAAAGTTACCTAATTGTAAAGATTTATTTTTAGAAGTACGGT
>DYMH01000194.1:0-4623 GCA_020721645.1 Draconibacterium orientale | reverse complement strand
TTTACTAACTACTATTTACTAACTACTATTTACTAACTACTATTTACTAACTACTATTTACTAACTACTTTTATTATATGTAAAAGCATGTAAGTCAGCAGTTTATTTGGATAGCAAGATTATTTCTTTGGATTTTTGTGCGAAATTTTTGCACTGTATTCGGCATAATCGAAACCTTTAAAATTTGGGCTTTCTTCGTTATGACACGTTCTGCACAGAGCTTCATCTGGGGTTATAAGCCCGTTTTCAACAGATTTGTTATGGTCTTTCATAATTGCCATACTTTTATATTTACTTCCCGGTCCGTGGCATGTTTCGCACGATACGCCTTCTTCAACCGTAATTCCCGAAACTAATTTTGAATCTAAATTTCCGGCTGTTGAATGGCATTTTAAACATTTTGGGTCTTTTGCTTCGTCGCCTACTAAGGATTTCATGGCAGTAGCATGTTTGCTTTCTGTCCATTTTTTATACTGGTCGCCCTTGTCCGGTTTATTGTGGCACATTTTACATTTTGCGGCTCCTACGTATTCAAATTGAGCAGAAGCTGTTCCGTAAGCGAAAATTACCAAACTGATAATTGCGATAAGGTTTTTTTTTAACATGATTTTTCTTTTTTTAAGGTTACAAAGTACAATAATTTTGAAACAAGAACATTTTCAACACGGTTGTTTAAAAATAAAACGTATGAAATTGAAAAAATATTCTCGAACTCACGTCAAAAATAGCGGTTTCCGGGCATATTTCAAATCGATAAATCAAAATCGTGAAAATTTTAAAATGAAAAATATTGTGTAACATATTTAATAACAATTTGTTAGTAAAATTTGAAAAAGATTTGAATTTAACAAAAATCAATAAAAAACATGTTGTATAAAATGTTTTATATCCATATTCGTCGATTATTTTTACTTTTTGCCCAACACATCTCTTATAAAATATGCCGTAATTATTTTATTTACAGTGTTATAAAAATATAAAATGAAATTTCAACAATAATATTTCTTTTTCTCAATAAAACATTTACTTTTGCACTTCGATTCGGGGCATAGCGCAGTCCGGTTAGCGTATCTGGTTTGGGACCAGAGGGTCGCAGGTTCGAATCCTGCTGCCCCGACACTGAAAATGAAAGACTTACAAGAAATTGTAGGTCTTTTTTTATAGTTAAACTTTGGTTTACTTATTGTTTTTTTTAACGAAAAAAGAAAGGTCAGAGTCTCCTTCACGGTCAAATTGAAGAAATCATTTTAAAACTCGAAACTCTGTTCTCCGATTTGTTGCCCTTCCTTCCGGCGTATTGTTCGAGGCAATAGGTTTTTTATCGGCATAACCTTTAAAAGACAGGCGGTTTTTGTCTATTCCGCGGCGAATCAAATCATCATAAACCGCTTTTGCCCGCATGTCCGAAAGTTCGTTGTTATGTGCCTTACTTCCTACATTATCGGTATGTCCGCCAATCTCTATTTTCAGTGAAGCATTCGTTTGAAGAAAATCGTACAGTTTTTGTAATTCTGTCGAAGATTCGGGTTTTAATTCGTATTTATCGAACTCGAAAAATATATTTTTCAAAACCACGCTTGCATCATTTTGAATGGGTAATAGGGCAATATTCAGGAATTTAACGAAAAGAGAATCTTCTGTTGATGATAAAGTGAAATTTTCGGAGGCAAAAAGATAGCCTTTCTTGTTGATATTCAGTGCATAATCTTCGCCTAAGGGAAGTATCAATATAAATTTACCTGTTTGAGCATTTGAGTTAGAACGATATAAAGTATCTTTTGTTTGCAGGCTAATTATATCAAAATCGGCAAGTAATCGTACTTTTGTTATCGAATCGTAAACAATACCTGTTACATAAACAGAAGCGTGTGGGCGTAATTTTTCAGGCATTTCAAATTCATAAATATCCTGTCGCCCGTAACCGCCTTTGTAGTCTGCGGCGTAATAGGCACGGTTGCCGGCAGTGTTGAGGGTCAAACCTGTTTGTTCGCCGTAAGTATTGATAGGAAAACCCAGATTTATTGCTTTTGACCACGATTTATCGGCATTTTTGTGTGAGAAAAAAATATCGGATCGCCCCAAACCCTCCCAACCGGACGACGAAAAATAGAGGGTTCGGCAGTCGGCAGCAACAAACGGCGAAACATCATCGGCGGCTGTATTTACGGAATCGCCCAAATTGACGGGTTTCGACCAAAGTCCGTTTTCAGACAATGAGCTCCTCCAAATATCCAAACCGCCAAAACCGCCCGGACGGTCGGAAACGAAATACAGGCTGTGTCCGTCG
The DNA here is from genome assembly GCA_020721645.1 of Draconibacterium orientale. Classification (GTDB taxonomy): domain Bacteria; phylum Bacteroidota; class Bacteroidia; order Bacteroidales; family JAADGE01; genus DYMH01. Next base: position 2,336 of record DYMH01000194.1, on the reverse strand, counting down.
GGCGAAATATTGGGTTGTGTTTCTTTGTATTTTGTGTTGATTATCGGTCCGCAATTTTCGGGCTGCAACCACTGATTTCCGTTTCGAACGGTTTTATAAATATCGCAACGCCCAAGACATAAGCCATGCGGATTGTAGCCCGAAGCATCTTCGCAGGCGGTAAAATAGAGGACACTTCCATCGGCAGTAACGGAATGTGCTCCTTCGTTGCGATTCGTATTGAGTGGTGCTCCAAACTGGACGGCTTTTGCCCAAAGTCCGCTCGAATCTTTTCGGCTGATAAATATATCTTCCTGCGTATCGGTTTGCACAATCACAGTGTCTATTCCCGGACGCGGCAATCCGACAGTGAAAATCAGAGTTTGTTCATCGGCTGTCATCGAAGGGTGATATTCATCATATTTTGTGTTGATTGCAGGTCCGAGATTTTGAGGCTTAAAATCAACGGGCTTTGCCAAAGCATCGATTCCAAAATCGGCAGAATGTATAAGTTTTTTAAGTTCGCCGGTGTACTCCGATATTTTGTTGCGTTTTTCAAATTCCAAAAGATGTGTTTTTGCTTCAAAATATTGCCCGACTGATAATTCGGCACGTCCCAAATTTAAGTATGCAAAATTACTGTATTCCGAATTTATTGAGACGGCTTTTCTTAATATCCTGATTTTTTCGCCCGTGTCCCCCGTTTGTCCATAGATGTCGGAAAGTAAATAATAGGCTTCCAAAAATACGGAATCCGCTTTTAAGGCTGATTTTGCTTCTGTCATTGCCGCAGAGTACTGATATTGCTGATAATATTCTAAGGCTTGTGTAAATTTTTTGATGGCTTTAGATGATTTCGTGGAATATTTTTGTGAAAAGGCATTTGCTTGATTTAGAACAAGAAAAATCAAAACCACCGGAAAATAGGGGAGGCGAAGCATCTTTTTCAGTCGTTGTTTGTTTGGGAAGATATTTCGTAATAAATCTTTTGTATTGTTTTTCATGAATTGATAATTATTTGCAAATACTCAATTTTTGCAACTTTTTAAGCTAATTCGTTTGTGAAACTTCAACATATTTTAGATATTATTCACAGTTATTAAGTTAAGCCCCCGAAAGGGTTTTTAACCGCTTCGGGGCGAGTTAAGCCCTGTCAGAGGTTAATTGCAAAAAAAATAAAACAATGATATTGAAATATTTTTGGTATTTATTGTTTTTCCCAATCGTTATAAATTCGAAATTCTTCGGCTTGCGAATTTAAGGCTTGAAGTGCAAATGTTACGGCTTCTAAGTAAAATTCGTATTGTTGCTTAATATTTTCCGTTTTTTTTGCTTTGGTCATCGAAAAATTGGCTCTGTTATAAAATATTCCGGCTTCTTTTTTCATCTGAAACATCGATTTTTTTTTGTCGGGCTTCGATTTATTTTCGAGAGGAGTCAAGATTTTCGAATACACATTATATTTTAAATACACTGCTCCGATATATAAATCGGCAGCAACGGCATAGGTTTCGGTCGATTTTTTATAGAGTTTGTTCTCTTTTTTAATTGTTTTATTCAATTCTTTTGATTCTACCGTGTTTTCGGTCTGCTCTTCCTGTTCTGCCATGCTACGCAATCGAGTCCCTTCATCTTCAAAAGATTTACCAAGTTTAATTGATATTTCGGCATCTTCAATAACTTCTTTGTACTTCTCAGGAATCAGTGGTATGATTTGTTCAAAATATTTTTCGCGAAAACCCTGAGCGTTTGTGTTTTCGATGAATATGAACATCAAGCAAATAACAGATAAAATACGATATTTCATGTATTAAAAATAATAATTGTTAAAATAATTTGACAAAATTGTGATTTTTTTTTCAGGAAAATAATTTTTCCATGCAAATCAGATGCCTTATTCTCTTTTTAATACGATTTATAATATCTTTTTATTGTTTACGGTCGATTTATATTGAATGAGTTCAATAATTTGAAAAACATCATTTATCAATTTTCTGTAAATTAGATTTTTATCAGCACAAGATATAATTTTAAAAAATAAATAATCTTTTTGAGTTAAAAATTGAATAGAGTATTTATTTTTCTAAATTAGATATTTATTTACTTCAAAACATCGTATAACAGCAATTAAACTTCACTCTGTATGCACGAAAAATACAAAAATATCCCGGTTCTGACATATTACTTGGAAATGCTTGCACCATTTCCGATAAAGGAATTGAAAATTTCAGATGATATAATTCTAATTCAAGCCAAAAACATTACAACCGAATATTATTTGTTTTTGTATCATCTGGTAGGCTCTAATTAGAGTCTGTATTTAAAGTAAAAAAAGTGAAAATAAATTTGCATACATT
>DYMH01000054.1 GCA_020721645.1 Draconibacterium orientale | reverse complement strand
TTTTTTGTGAAAAATTTCGGTTTCCGTAAAAACGACACCATATTTCGATATATCCGAGAAAAAAATGCTCCCGTAAAGAAAAGAAATTACGACCGAATCATCTATTTTGTCATTTTAGGTTTAATTCTTCTCTTTTTTGGAAAATATTTTTTCTATAAGATATTTTATGTCGAAGCCGAAGGTTTGGTTTTGATGGAAAAACTCGAAATTCGTAATATCGATGACTGCCGTTTGGTAAAAATATATGCCAAAGAAGGCGACACGGTCATGCGAAAAGATACCTTGTTTACTTTTGTTGAAGATATCGATGCATCGCAAGGATTGAGCAATTTTTCTGTTACAAGAAATCCAAATTCGAGCTGGCCTCAAAAAGATATTGCAAGTACCGAAAAAGCCATTGAAATGGCAAAAATGGACATCAAAGAAGCCCAACGGCTTAGCCTAAAATTAACTCATATCATTGCCAAGTCCCGAAATCAAGTCATTTTGGGACTTCAACCAAAATATAAATTGGAAGAATATGAAAACCAATTGGAAGAGTACCATTTTGAAATCGAAAGAAAACGCAAAGAATTAGAATATCTCATCAATTTTCTCAACGAATTAAAAATACTCGATATGCGCGAACGCGGGTTTACGTCGGCTATCGAAAAATCGGGCGGGAAAAAAGCCTTCCTTTGCCCTATCGACAGCGGATTTGTTACTTCGGTAACTAAAAAAGACTTCGAAATAGCTCTGAAAACAGAAGAAATATTAACCATTCACAAACACAAAGAAATCATTATCAAAGCATTTTTCGACCAAGGCGACTATTCATACCTAAAAAAAGGGCGAAGAGTTACTGTCGAATTTCCGGACGGGAGCACCGGAAGGGGCGAAATTAAAAATATATACACCGCAACCACAAAATTGCCGGAAGAATTTCAAAAAAAATACGAATCCACCACCCGAAGTCTTTCAGCCGATATTGTGCCGATTTCGAAAGAAGAACTTTCGCATTGGAACTATTTTTATAAAATGAGCGTAAAAATATATGTGGTAAAATACACATTCTTTTAACTTTGCATTTCATAATGATTCAAATACCATGAAACGCTCTTTATCCTATTATAGATTATTATTGTTATTTTGGGGAATTTTCTCGTTAAAAACGACCTCTGTGTGGGCTCAAAAAAACAGCCTCATTCGCGAAATGGCAATATTAAACGTGCAAGGTCGCGAATCGGATTTCTCAACATCGTTTCAATATTCTGCCGAACATATTGCCCAAGTTGCAGGCATTCCTTACAACATCACCACCGAGCCGGAAATTGCCCTTCAATACTCTATCATACTTTCGACCAAAGAATTTCTGAGCACAACTTTTTCGCCTGCCGAAAAAACATTGCTGAGAAATTACGTTTCGCAAGGCGGAATTTGGATTATAGCCCGAATGAACGACCCGGAATTGTACGACCTGTTCGGAATCCAATCCTACATTTCGGGTTACTCGAACGAAACAGCGGAATGGGATTTATCCACAGCCGCTCCCGAAACCCGCTGGATTAACGATGATTACGAACAAACAATCAGCATTGGTGACCCTGATACATTGGTTCTGAACGCCATCAAAACTTTTTCGTACACAACAAATACTGCCGAAGTTTTAGCAAGTTTTCCCGATGGCGGAAATGCTGTTTTTAAAAACGCTGTCGGTACGGGATACGCCTACACCCTTGGATTTTCGCTCAAAGATTTAATCCTCAGCAATCAACTTGAAACAGAAACAACTCCGTTTCGCATGTTTTCCAACGGTTTTGAACCCACATCGGACGTTTTGATTTTATTTATCCGTGCAATCTATCAAACACACATTCCGGCTGCCGTTTGGAAACATACGGCACCACTTTTTGCAAAATCGGTACTCATGATAACTCACGACGTCGATTCGCAAACTTCTATGGACACAATGAATTATTTCGCCGAATGGGAAAACGCCCAATTACTCAGAACAACTTACAATATCAACACAAAAACATTTCACGACCTCCGGGAAGACTCATTTTACACCCAAGAAACAATCCCTTTGCTTCAAGAACTTGTATCCAAAAATCAAGCCATCGGAAATCATTCCTTTGGGCATTTTCCCGATTTTAATATAACCTCTCGATTCCCCTACGGCTCGCCCGGAAACACGCCCGAAAATTATATGCCGTATTATACACACAGCGACAGCACCATTGGCGGAACAGCTTACGGAGAAATTGAATTATCTGATTTTCTGTTGAAAAGAGATTTAGGAGTGGTTCCGCGTATTTGGCGTTCGGGGCATCTCGCAAATCACCCCGATGAGGCAGAAATTCTCAAGATTGTGGGATACAATTTCACATCGACATACAGTGCCAACAGCATATTAACAAATTTCCCGTTTCATCTGAAAAAGCATAAATCGTTCACCGGCGAAACACTCCCTATCCTCGAAATTCCAATGACCATTTCCGATGTTTTTCACCCAATCGATGCCGGAAACATCGATTCGATAAGTTCGATTTGGCACTCGGTGATTCAAAAAAACAGAGATAATTACTCGCCCGTTGTTTTATTGATACACCCCAACCGGCAATTTAAGTTGCTTGGCGAACAACGCACCGTGGGAGATTTGCCTTCGGATGTTTTGATTATGGAAATGTCGGAATTTGGGGATTATTGGAACGCACGCGAAAACTTAAAATATCATACCGATATTTCTTCGGGAACACTAACAATCACCCTCGAAAACGAATTACCAATCAATCCCCTGCTGAGTCTGATGATTGAAAACTCCAACGATTTCGAGCAAATACTTGTTCAAACCGCAAACGGAAACCCTGTCGATTATAGATTTTCGCAATGGAACGAACAGGAAACCTTGCTCAGTTTCGATACACTGAGTGCCCCTGAAATTAGAATAGAAACCAACAAATACTTCTGCGAAACACAAAACGTCCCAATTGATTTGCATTTTTCCGGGCATCAGCCTTTCAATTTAACATACAAATTGAATGACAGTGAATTTTCGTTGCGAACAAACGAATTTAATTTTCACCTCACTTCCGAAAATCCGGATTCATTCAAAATCCTCAAATTTTATGACGCTTCCGGTCGAAATATCGAAATTCTCCCTCCAAAAATACTTTTCAGCCAAGAATTCAACCCAATCCCCGAATTTTCATTCTCTGTTGATGAAGAAACAGTGTTACTTGAAAACCAATCACAAAACAGCTTTTATTTTTTATGGGATTTCGGCGATGAAAATTTTTCTTCGGAATTTGAGCCAAAACATAAATATACCGAAAACGGAATTTATACCATTACTTTAACTTCCGAAAATAATTCGTGTGAACCACAAAGCATCGCTCACCAAATAACCATTGCAACATTGCAGGAAAAAGAAATTAAAAACACCGAGTTAATTTCTGTCTTTCCCAATCCCTTCAATGATTGTATCACATTTAATTTTTGTTCGACAAATGAAAAAACAGCCCAAATCGAAATATTTAATGAAATTGGAATTTCTATTTACAAAATAAATGTATATTTGACATCAAGTAATGACATTTTTACGATTCAATTACCGGAAAAACTCAATTCCGGCATCTATTTCGCAAAAATTACTTTTAAAAATTCATTTCATATTCTAAAAGTGCTTAAAACAAGCGAGTCCCAAAATCAAGCTAAATAAAAAATGCCGAACGAAATCTTTAACCCAAAAGATAGCAAACGCTCGAATGTAATTTCGACAGCCGACGGCAATTTTTATATTATATATAAAAATGATCCTCTGCTTTTGGAAGAATTATTGATGTACGATGCAATTATCATCGAAGGCGGTGATAATTTCAGAACCACGGAAGTTCTTCGTCGTTTCCGCTCGCACTTTAATCCTGAGTTTTACTTGAAAACAATTTTTGTGTGGGGCGAAACCGAAAATTCAGACCCATTCATAGAAAACCTTCTCGATGGAACAATTTTAAATTTGGACCAAATTGAAATCGTTACCAAAGTTTTTAAAAAGATATTTTTAAAAACCACCGAGCTCTATTTTCCCAAAACACTATCTTTTGAATCGCAAATTCTTACAAATCTCATTAATTTTTTGTTCACCCGCGACAAAAAAACATTAATTCCTCACCCCTACGTCCGTTCGGCAATTGGATATACGTTTCCTGCAATTTCGGTCAATTTTTCGCCGGAAGAAGAATGGCGTGCCATGGAAATATTGGAAATAGGTGCAAAAGAAGGACTTTTTATGAAATCATTCTACGAAAAAATACCACTTTGCCCAAAATGTAAAAGTGGATTTTTGAGTTTTCGGGAAGTTTGTCCGAAATGTAATTCGTCTAATTTATCTGTTCACGATTTATTGCATCATTTTCCGTGTGCTTATGTTGGTCCGATTTCCGATTTTAAAAGTGATATCGAAGGACAATTAGTTTGCCCGAAATGCTACAAACACCTTCGCCACATCGGGGTCGATTACGACAAACCATCTATAATCAGCACCTGCAACGAATGCGGGCATCATTTTCAGGATTCAAATGTGAAAGCAAAATGTATTCATTGTTCATCAGAAAATACAACAGAAGATCTTCAAATCGAAATTATCAATAAATATCAACTCACAAAAAAAGGCGAATTGGTTGCACTCAAAGGCTTTGTAAGCTCGGAAGGCGGCGATTTCAATTCCATACGGGGTGTTTTAGATTTAAAAACCTTCAAAATCATTGTCGCCTACGAAGTTGAACGGCTCAGACAAAGCGAAATGCAAAGTAACATTGCCATTATCAGAATATTACATGCTGTTGATTTGTTTGCAAAGATGGGCAGTGTGGCGCAAAAACAATTTCTGGACGATTTGATAACACAAATGCGTTTAAATTTGAGAACTTCGGATTTAATAACCTTCTACGATGCCTCAATTATTCTGCTGTCGATAAACGATATAACACCAAGAACCGCAGGAAATATCGTTCGCGAAATTGCCGATATGCTCGTTGAAATGGTTCGCGAAAACTATTCGCAATACAATATCGAAATCGCTCACGGGACACGGGAATTGCACCACACCATGTCGGCAGAGATACAAATAAATCAATTGTTGGACGATTTACTTTAGCAAACATTACTAAAATTTATTGCACACAATGGAATTTTTCGACAATCTGATTCACTATTTTCAACACCTGAGTTTTGGGCAGTTTGTTAGAGTTTTTTGGTTTTTCTTTATCTTTGAATTTTCTCGTAACGGAATATTAGACCCGCTTGTTATTTTATATTGGAAAATTAAGAAAAAAATCCTTCATAAAACTATCGAACGAGCACGCCGACAACTTTTTTTAGAAAATCCTTTAATTTCTATTATTGTTCCGGGAAAAAATGAAGGAAAACATATTTACAAATTAGTTACCTCGCTACGCGAACAAAGCTACAAGAATTTTGAATTGATTGTTGTAGATGACGGTTCGGACGACCAAACACGAATTATTGGTCGAAGTTTGGAACGCAACGGAATGATAGACTTATTTCTGAGCAACGATGTACGCGGCGGCAAAGCCTCGGGAGCAAACCTTGCACTTCGCTATGCCAAAGGGAAATACATAATCCACCTCGATGCCGACTGTTCCTACGATTACGATGCAATGGAAAATATTCTGGTTCCGTTTTTTTTCGATGAACAGGTGGGAGCTGTTGGCGGAAATGTCATTGTACGAAATTATAAAGACAGTTTGGCAACCACTTTACAAGCTATTGAATACTATGATGCTATTTCTTCGGGGCGTATTGTGGTGAGCGAACTGGGGTTGTATCGCATTATTTCCGGAGCTTTTGGGGCATTTCGTAAAGATATTCTGACACGACTTTCGGGTTGGGACATCGGACCGGGTTTAGACGGCGACATTACCGTGAAAATTAGAAAATTAGGCTATAAAATCAAATTCGAACACACAGCCCTTTGCCAAACGAGTGTTCCCAATACATTTAAAAAATTATCCAATCAACGCAAACGCTGGGATAAATCATTAGTACGCTTTCGCTTACGCAAACATGCCAATGTATTTTTGCCTTTGAAATCGTTTCGAATTATCGATTTTATTTCTTTTGTTGAAAACATAACATACAACGTAATTTTAAATTTTAAATGGTACATTTATTATATCGATGTATTTGTCAATTTTTTGGGAGAAGCAAAATACATCATCGTATTAAATATTTTACTTTATACTACAAGTAACTTCTATAAATTCATCATTTACAGCTTGATGAGAGAAAGAACCAATTCCCCAATGTCGTATTATTTAATTTATCTTCCGTTAATGGTCATCTATTTCGGCTTTTTTATTCGATTTGTAAGAACCATTGCATATTTTCAGGAATTTTTCCTGAAAGCCTCATACAAAGACCCATGGAATCCTCGAAAAACTTCAATCCACGCCGAAAGAATGGGAATGTAACTTTTTTGTTCAACAGTTCCTCTAAATAGTGCCAAATGAAACCTCGTTATATTTTTATTATCCTGTCTATTTTTATTAGTTCTTGTGCACCAAAACACGATTCAATATTCTCATATCGAGGCAATGCACAAGGAACCACATTTTCGATAAAATACATTTCGCCCGAAAATCAAACTTTTGAAAAAGAAATAGATTCTTTATTTCGATTGATGGATAAAACAGCTTCTTCGTGGGATTCGATGTCGATTATTTCAAAAATCAACAGAAACGAAAATCCTGAACTCAATGTGCATTTTATTCGATTGATTGAAACTTCATTAAAAATCTCGAAACAAACCGACGGATATTTCGACATTACGGTCGGCTCGGTTGTTGATGTGTGGGGATTCGGACGAAAAAAAGGAATCGCCCCCGATGAAAAAACTATTGCCGGATTGATGAAATTTGTCGGTTTTCAAAAAATCGCCCTAAAAAATAATCAACTCATAAAAGAAAACGAAAACATTACCATTGATTTAAACGCTATTGCACAAGGATATACGGTCGATGTAATTGCCGAATATTTTGAAAGCCGAAATATCAAAAATTATCTCATCGAAGTAGGCGGAGAAGTGCGAGCCGGCGGTACAAAAGAAAACGGCGAAGCATGGCACGTGGGAATCGAAAAACCGGCTGCCGATAAAAATGCCGAGCAAATTCTGCAAACCGTTGTAAAATTAAACAATAAATCACTGGCTACTTCCGGAAATTATCGAAAATATTTTGAAAAAGACGGTCGTAAATATTCTCATGCCATCGACCCGTTTACGGGTTTTCCGGTCGAACACAATTTACTGAGCGTTTCGGTAATCGCCGAAAATTGTACAGAAGCCGACGCTTTTGCCACTGCTTTTTTGGTGATGGGCAAAGAAAAAGCAAAAAAAATGCTCGAAAAACTTCAACATTTGAGAGTTTTGTTTATTTATGACGATAAAAACGGAATTTTTCAAACCGAATACATTAACGGTTTTAAACAATTCGAATCAGAAAAATACAAAAATTGAGATATTTATACTTTCAATAAAAAAAAGATAAAAATAACTTTTTTTTATTTGGAATCTTTATAAATAATACTAATTTCGACCGATAAAATATTCATATAAGTTGATATACTAAATACTTATAAATCAAGATGTCAGAATCACTAAAAATTAAAAAAGGACTCGATATTCGTATCAAAGGCAAAGCAAAAGAAGTTTTAACTGATAATTTAACATTCAAAAAATTTTCAGTCGATCCTTCCGATTTTAAGAATATCAATCCCAAACTTCTCATCAAAGCCGGCGAAAAAGTGAAAGCAGGAACTCCGCTTTTCCACGATAAAATACGCGAAGAGCTGATATTTGTTTCGCCGATAAGCGGAACGCTTGCAGAAATCGAACGAGGCGAGAAACGTAAAATTCTGTCGCTGAAAATCGAAGCCGACGGATTAAATGAATCAATCGATTTGGGAAAACCCGACTTGAAAAGCATTTCACGCGAAGAACTCAGCCAACTTTTACTCAAAAGCGGATTGTGGGCTTTTATTAAACAACGCCCCTACTCTACAATTGCTGACTATCGAAACACTCCGAAAGCCATTTTCGTTTCCTGTTTTAATACTGCACCTTTGGCACCAACAATAGATTTTTTGCTAAAAAACGACAGAAAATCCTTTGAATTGGGAGTCGAGGTCTTAAAAAAATTGACCGATGGCAAAATTCATCTCAATATCGATGGCAGCAAATCGGTTCACGAAGTTTTTCAACAACTCAAAGGCGTAGAAATCAATAAATTCGAAGGCAAACATCCCGCGGGAAATGTCGGAGTTCAAATACATCATATCGACCCAATAAATAAAGGAGATGTTGTTTGGACAGTTCAGCCCGAAGATTTAGTTATTATCGGAAGATTTATCGACCGAGGAATTGTTGATATGAGTCGGTACGTCGCACTCACAGGCTCGGAAATCCTAAATCCGCAGTATTATAAAACAATAGTCGGTGCCGAAATAGAACCCATGCTGAAAGATAATCTGACACAGGAAAAACATCGTTTCATCAGCGGCAACGTACTCTCCGGCAAACAAATTCCGAACAACGGATATTTAGGTTTTTACGACACACAAATCACTGTAATTCCCGAAGGCGACCATTCCGAATTTTTGGGCTGGATGATGCCCGGAATCAACAAATTCAGCTTCTCAAACACTTTTTTTTCAAAAATATTCCCGAAAAAAGAATACTCCTTGGACAGCAACTTTAACGGCGGCGAGCGGGCTTATGTTATCACCGGCGAATTTGAAAAAGTTTTGCCCATGGATATTTACCCAATGCAACTCATCAAAGCCGTGCTTGCCGAAGATATCGACATGATGGAAAAATTGGGTATTTATGAAGTTGCGGAAGAAGATTTTGCTCTTTGCGAATACATTTGCACCTCAAAAACCGAAATTCAAGACATTATCAAAAACGGAATTGATTTGATGATAAAAGAAATGAGTTAATTGTTAATGATAAATTATTAATTGTTAATTTATTAAACAGATATAAAGAATCAAATGAAATCACTCAGAAAATATTTAGATAAAATAAAACCGAATTTTCAGCCCGGCGGAAAATTCCAAAAATTTCGTTCAACCTTCGATGCGTTTGAAACCTTTCTTTTTGTGCCGAATCATGTAACAAAAAAAGGCTCACACATTCGCGACTACATCGACCTGAAACGCACTATGTCGATAGTGGTTATGGCTTTGATGCCTGCTTTGCTTTTCGGAATGTGGAATGTTGGTTATCAACATTATTTATCGGTCGGGCAAACGGTTACATTTCTCGAACAATTTTGGTTCGGATTCATTGCCGTTTTCCCAATCGTAGTAGTAGCGTATGTTTCGGGACTGAGCGTTGAATTTATTTTCGCTCAAATTCGCGGACACGAAGTGAATGAAGGATTTTTAGTGAGCGGAATGCTCATTCCATTGATAATGCCCGTAGATACTCCATTGTGGATGATTGCCGTTGCCACAATTTTTGCCGTGATTTTTGGTAAAGAAGTTTTCGGCGGCACGGGAATGAATATTTTCAATCCGGCACTGTTAGCTCGCGCATTCGTATTTTTCGCCTATCCTGCAAAAATTACCGGCGATTTCATTTGGATTGAAGGACTCAGCGATAAAAGTTCTAAAATTGTCGATGGATTTTCGGGTGCAACCCCACTTTCGCAAGCCGCCAATTACGCTGTCGATAAAATTCCGAGCGATTTGACACTTTTTCTTGGAAACATTCCCGGTTCTATCGGCGAAACTTCAAAATTAGCCATTCTGATAGGAGCGGCAATATTACTTTTGTCGGGAATCGGAAATTGGCGAATCATGCTGACGACTGTTTTGGGAGGCTTGTTTATGTCTCTTATATTCAATTTAGTAGGAGCAAATCCGTATATGCAAATTTCTCCCATAACACAATTACTTATGGGTGGATTTTTGTTCGGAGCCGTTTTTATGGCAACCGACCCTGTTACAGCAGCACAAACCAACACCGGAAAATACATTTACGGCTTCTTGGTCGGAGTTATCGCAATTATGGTTCGCGTTTTCAACCCCGCATATCCCGAAGGCATGATGCTTTCTATATTGCTGATGAACGCCTTTGCTCCGCTTATCGACCACTACGTTGTTGAAGCAAATATCAAACGAAGATTAAAACGTATCAGCCCAATTCAAAAATAAAAACCGATAAAATCAGACAGCAATGCACAGTAACAAATATATATTTATCTATTCATCGGTGATGGTGGTGTTGGTGGCTATCGTATTAACAGTAATCGCCGTCCAATTGAAACCTGCACAGGAAAATAATATCCGGGTTGAGAAAATGAAAAACATTCTCACGGCAGTCAATATCGAAGCCGATGCTGCAAATGCCGAAGCACTCTATAAAAAACACATTTCCGAAGATTTTGTCGTCAATTCCAAAGGCGATAAAATTGAAGGTGCTAACGCCTTTCAAATTGATATTGCCCTCGAAAACAAGAAATCCTCAGAAAAACGACAACTTCCTGTTTACGTTTGCACGACAGAAAAAGGCGATAAATTATTCGTTGTCCCGATGCGAGGCAAAGGACTTTGGGGACCGATTTGGGGATATGTATCCTTCCGAAGCGATTTTAACACCATTGCCGGAACCATGTTCGACCACAAAGGCGAAACGCCCGGTTTGGGAGCAGAAATCGACACACGTGTTTTCCAAAAACAATTTATCGGCAAAAAAATATTCGATGAAACCGGAAAATTTGTCTCGGTGAAAGCGAAGAAAGGCGGAGCACCGAAAGACGATTTACACGGCGTAGATGCAATTTCGGGCGGAACAATTACAAGCAACGGGCTTTCTGATATGCTGATTTCAGGAATAAGCGTTTACGAAGCCTATTTCAAAAAACAACAAAAAACAGAATAACGATATGAGCACAGCAAGCGAAAAAGAACCTTGGTTTTCAAAACAAAATCTGAAATTATTAACAAATCCACTGAATTGGGAAAATCCGATAACCGTTCAAGTTTTAGGCATTTGTTCGGCATTAGCCGTAACGGTGCAAATAAAACCGGCAATCGTAATGGCACTTTCGGTTACAGTGGTAACTGCATTTGCAAATCTTATAATTTCGAGTCTTCGTAACACAATCCCCGCACGCATACGAATTATTGTACAATTGGTTGTTATTGCGGCATTGGTTATTGTTGTCGATCAACTTTTGAAAGCCTATGTCTATGATGTGAGTAAAAAACTTTCGGTTTTCGTGGGTTTAATCATCACAAATTGTATTCTGATGGGACGACTCGAAGCCTACGCTATGGCAAACAAACCGTGGAAATCGTTTTTAGACGGTATCGGAAACGGTTTAGGTTACGGATTGATTTTAGTAACGGTCGCATTTATTCGCGAATTAACCGGTTCCGGGAAATTTTTCGGAATGAAAATTATTCCGCAATCGTTTTACGACATGGGTTATGCCGATAACGGTTTGATGATTTTACCACCCATGGCGTTGATTACAATCGGAGTAATTATTTGGATACACAGAAGTAGAAACAAAGCATTAATTGAAAAATAATGGAAACATTCAATTTATTTGTCAAGTCGATATTTATCGACAACATGATATTCGCATATTTCTTGGGAATGTGCTCATATTTGGCGGTATCGAAAACCGTAAAAACTTCGATGGGATTAGGAATTGCGGTTATTTTCGTTTTATTGATAACAGCACCTATTAATTGGCTGGTTGATACATACTTGTTGAAAGCAGGTGCTTTGGTTTGGCTCGGACCCGAATATGCCAATACCGATTTAAGCTATTTGAGTTTCATTATTTTTATTGCAGTTATCGCAGCAATGGTACAACTGGTTGAAATGGTTGTCGAAAAATTTTCACCATCACTCTACAACGCTTTGGGAATTTTCTTGCCGTTGATTGCCGTCAATTGTGCTATTTTGGGAGTCGCATTGTTTGTACAGGAACGCGAATACGATAATGTGGGCGATGTTTTGGCATATTCCGCAGGTTCCGGAATCGGTTGGTGGATTGCCATTGTTACATTAGCCGCCATTCGCGAGAAAATAAAATATTCCAAAATTCCCGCTCCGCTCAGAGGTTTGGGAATTACATTCATTATCACAGGATTAATGGCTGTTGCATTTATGAGTTTTATGGGAATAAAAATTTAATCAAAGAAAAAAACAGAAGATATGATATTGTCTGATATTGGTTTAAGCGGTGCCTTATTTTTGGGTTCGGGTATATTTCTTATTGTTACACTCTTGCTGGTAGGAATGCTTTTGTTTGCAAAAGCAAAATTAACAGCAACGGGACCGGTAAAAATCACGATAAACGAAGAAAAAGAACTCGAAGTTTCGGCAGGAAGCACCTTACTCTCGACACTTTCAAACGCTAAAATATTTTTGCCTTCGGCATGCGGCGGAGGCGGAACTTGCGGTATGTGTAAATGCCAAGTTATTTCTGGCGGCGGAGAATTTCTTCCCACAGAAGACACATTTTTCAACAGAAAACAACAAAAAGATCATTGGCGACTCGGGTGCCAAGTGAAAGTACGCGAGGATATGGAAATTAAAATTCCGGAAGAAGTACTCGGAATAAAGAAATGGGAATGCGAAGTGATTTCTAATGAAAACGTTGCAACATTTATCAAAGAATTTGTTGTAAAACTGCCAGAAGGCGAGCAATTGAATTTCAAATCGGGCGGATATATCCAAATTGATGTTCCGAAAATAAATGTCGATTATTCCAAAGATATTTTCGTTGAAGAAGAATACAAAGATGAGTGGAATCAATTAAAATTGTGGGATTTAAAGATGAAAAATCCCGAACCCACGTACCGAGCTTACTCTATGGCAAATCACCCGAAAGAAGGAAATATAGTGATGCTCAATATTAGAATCGCAACCCCGCCGTGGGACAGAAACAACGGCGGTTTTATGAAAGTGAACCCCGGAATTTGTTCGTCGTTTATCTTTTCGCGAAAACCGGGCGATAAGGTCATGATTTCCGGACCATACGGCGAGTTTCATATCAAACCCACAAACAGAGAAATGATGTTTATAGGAGGAGGTGCCGGAATGGCTCCGATGCGTTCGCATATTTTCGACCAATTCCTTACACAAAAAACTACACGAACGGCAACATTTTGGTACGGTGCACGCTCGAAACGCGAAATTTTTTACGAAAACGAATTTAAAGCAATCGAAAACGATTTTCCGAATTTTAAATTCAATATCGGATTATCGGAACCCAAACCGGAAGATAATTGGACGGGATATGTTGGATTTATTCACCAAATTATTTTGGACAATTATCTTGCTAAAACAGACAATCCGGAAGATATTGAATACTACCTCTGCGGACCGCCGCAAATGAATCAAGCAGTCCTCAAAATGCTTGATGATTTAGGAGTTCCGCAAGAAATGATTGCTTTTGACGACTTCGGAGGATAATTTTTCGCAATACTGAAAACAAGTTCATCAGAATCAAAAAAAAATAAAATTTCGTGCTCAAAGTGATATTTTTTAGTTAAAGTATCACTTTTTCACTTAATTCCGACATTAAAGTATTCTAAATTTGAATACATTGAAAATAAAAAAATCATAAATACGGCATAAGTAGTGATAAACTTCTCAACTAAATCCGGAAAATATAAGCGACAATAGTATTCGATTAATCTTTAAGAATTGACTATCTGAACGTATTTGTTTCGTTCCAAATGAGTAAAAGTATTTTTATTTTCCTCTGCGTTTCCAAATTTCAAAGACACTTCGTTTAGCATAAGCACTGTTTGGGAAGATCCCAAGACTGACAGATTTCACATCTTCAATCGTATAAAAAGCTGAGGGATTAAAGTTTTTTATATATGAAACGACAGTATTGAGGGAGTCACGTTTTACGATACAAAAAATAATATTGACATGCCCTGTTGCCCCTTCTGCATCAATTGAAGTAGCCCCAAAGCCTTTTTCGTTTAATTGCAAAATCAATTCCTCCGCAGGTTTTGTGGTTATAAAACGAAGTATAACGTGCCCGAGAGCAACTTTTTCTTCAATTATAATACCGATATAATTTCCGGATGCAAAACCGGCAGCATAAGCCACATAGCACAAAAAAGAGCTTGCGTGCATCATAATCTTACTGATAACCAATATCCATATTAAGACTTCAAAAAATCCTAAAACAGGTGCCAAACCTTTCATGCCCTTCGACAATAATATAATTCGCATAGTCCCAATTGTAACATCGCATATTCTTGCAAAAAATATTACAAAAGGCAACAGATATATCAAGAATAACTCGCTGTTGAAAAATTCCATTACAAAGATATTAGACGAATCTCTATTATTTCAATTTTTCGATACATAGTGCCAAAGATGTCGTCCAATGCGGAATCGATATATTGAAAACTTCTTTAATTTTTTGTTTGTTCATCACCGTAAATTGCGGACGTTTGGCAGGAGTCGGATATTCGCATGTTTCGATAGGAAAAACAGCGGCTTTAAAGCCTGTTTGTCTTTTTATTTCAACAGTAAAATCGTACCACGAAGCAACTCCTTCGTTGGAATAATGATATATTCCTGATTTTGAAATATCGAAATCTTCGATGGAATTTTTTAAGATAACGAGCATTGTTTCAGCCAAATCAGTAGCATAAGTCGGCGTTCCGATTTGGTCGAATATCACGTTCAATTTTTCTTTTTCGTTGCCAAGCCGAATCATGGTTTTTACAAAATTATTGCCAAATGAAGAATACAGCCATGATGTGCGAAGAATGATATATTTTTTTACGCCTTGGAGCTGTTTTTCGCCTGCAAGTTTCGTTTTGCCGTAAACCGAAAGCGGATTCACCATACTTGTTTCCGACAAAGCAGCACTTGCATCTTTGCCTTCAAAAACATAGTCTGTAGAAATATGCAGTATCGGACAATCGTATTTTTCCGACATTTTACCAAGTATGCCCACGGCTTGTGTATTGATTTTCGCAGCATTTTCCTGCTCATTTTCGGCTTTATCAACTGCGGTATAAGCAGCACAATTGATAATATATGAAATTCTATTTTCCCCGAAATAATGCTCGACTTGTTCCAAGGAAGTGATATCTAATTCTTTATAATCGGTAAAAAGAAAGTTAAAATCTGTAAAATATTTGGACAAAACCCGTATTTCGTTGCCAAGCTGTCCGTCGGCACCTGTTATGAGTATATTTTTCATTAATCTATTGTTTTAATAAGAAAATGTTGTACTTAAACTGAAAGTAATTCCTCAATCATCGTTCGTCCGGAAAATTAACCATAAATTCTTCGACTTTTGCAATCATATTTCTCGAACCGATAAACAGCGGTGCACGCTGATGAAGTTCAATGGGAATCATATCAAGGATTCTCTTTCCCATGCCATCGGAAGCTCTGCCGCCTGCCTGCTCAACGATAAAAGCCATTGGATTGCATTCGTACAGCAAACGAAGTTTCCCTGTGGGATATTCTGCGGTGTGCGGATACATAAAAATTCCGCCAAGCATGAGGTTTCTGTGAAAATCGGCAACCAAAGACCCGATATACCTTGATTTATAGGGTCGCTTGGTTTGTTCATCATTTTCTTGGCAATATTTGATGTATTTTTTTACACCGTTTGGAAATTTCAGATAGCTTCCTTCATTTACCGAATAAATAAATCCAACGGAGGGCATCGTCATATTTGGGTGCGACAAACAAAATTCGCCAATAGAAGGGTCGAGTGTAAATCCGTTTACACCGCGTCCTGTGGTATAAACCATCATGGTTGAAGAGCCGTAAATGATATATCCGGCGGCTACCTGATTGCTTCCGGCTTGCAGAAAATCATCGATTTTAGCTCGATGTCCAACAGGCGATAATCTCCGGTAGATTGCAAAAATTGTACCTATGGATACATTGACTTCAATATTCGATGAGCCGTCCAAAGGATCCATTGCAACAACATATTTCCCGTTACGCCCCATTTCGTCATCAAAAATTATGATCTCTTCATTTTCCTCCGAAGCAATACCGCAACACTCAGAGCTGCCTTGAAGTCCGTTGATAAATTTCTGATTAGCAAAAACATCTAATTTTTTTTGGTCTTCACCTTGTATATTTCGGCTGCCCACTTCCCCCAAAATATCAGACAAACCGGCTTTATTCACAGCCCTGTTTACAACTTTTGCTGCAATACCGATATGGCTCAACAAACGTGATAATTCGCCTTTGGCATACGGAAAATCGGCTTGCCGTTCGATAATAAATTCGTTCAAAGTAGTGATTAGCATTGGTTTAAGTATTAGATTGGAGATTGATTTTTAAGACTTTTTGATTACTGAAAATAAATGCCGGATATTCGTATTTTTATAACATAGACAAAATTCAAACATTCTTAAAAGACACAAATTTTGATAATTTATAATCGCCTATCACTTGAAATAGACACAGCGACCGCAGGTTTCATTTTTATAAAAATACATTTAAAACATTTCCAAAGTTAATTTTTTTTGTAAAAATATCTATTAAAGCGATATTTGGAAATTGAAATTTCATTTTTTTTAACTCATCATGATTATTCTAAAATTCGGCGGCGGAATATTAAAAACGGCAAACGCCCTTCGCCGTCTCGTTAAAATCGTTTCGCAAACCGAAAAGCCTTCGGTCATCGTTGTTTCGGCATTTGATAAAACGACTAATAATTTGGAAGATATTTTAAAAGAATATGTAAAAAATAATTCAGAGAAATCTCTGAAATTACTACAAGAGCTTATCGATTTTCATCAAAAAATTGAAATAGATTTGGGAATTGATGCCGATTTAATGCCCGTTTTCGATGAAATTCGAACAATTATTTCAAACGAAACTTTTTCCGGCAATTACGACTTTGAATACGACCGCATGGTGTCTTTGGGCGAAGTTTTGTCGTCAAAAATCGTAACATCGTGCATAAACGTTTCAGGTATTGAAAATCAGTGGGTTGATATTCGAAAAATCATCATCACCGACCAAATTCATCGCGAAGCAAATGTGGACTGGACAAGCACCGAACACCTTATTATAGAAAAATTTAACGAAAACACACGATACGTAACACAAGGCTTTATCAGTTCTTCGCACAGCGGTAAAACCACAACACTTGGGCGTGAAGGCAGCGATTTTACCGCAGCAATTTTGGCTTATTGTCTGAATGCAACAAAAGTAGAATTTTGGAAAGAAGTACGCGGAATTTACAATGCCGACCCGACAAAAATGAGTGATTTTGTGTTTCTCCCAAAATTATCATACCACGAAGCAGTAGAACAAGTCTATTACGGAGCAAAAATATTACACCCCAAAACCATTAAACCACTTCAAAACAAAAAGATACAAGTTTTTGTACGCCCATTTTTTGAACCTGAATTTCGAGGTACGGAAATTATTGATATTTCGGAGTTCAGCAAAGAATATTATCCCGATACACCGATTTATATCTTCAAAGAAAATCAAATTTTAATCTCGTTTTCGCCTCGCGATTTATCGTTTATTGCGGAAAAAAATATCGGTAAAATTTTCGTTCTGTTGGCAAAATACCGAATTAAAGCGAATTTGACCGAAAACACGGCAATCAGTTTTTCGATTTGCACCGATGACAATAAACATAAAATTGAACCACTTATCGAACGTCTGCAAAAAGAATTTATCGTTCGATACAACCGTGATTTAACTCTCATAACCGTTCGCCATTACACCATTGCGGCAATTGAAAGAGTAACCGCCGATAAAAAAATTTTTATTGAGCAAAAAAGCAGACAAACAGTTCGTTTTGTGGTAAAATAAACATGAAAGTGCTGAGAGATAGGTCAGTGTTTACGTTGTTTTCGCTCGTAACAAAGCCATTTCTATGTTTATTAGTTTTTTGCAAATAAATTGATTATTTTTTCAGCCAAAAAAATAGCCAATTTTTTCTCCGACTCAAAGGTTCTGCCTGCAATATGTGGTGTTAAAATCACTTTGTCGGAATCAATAAGATACTGAAAATCGCTCGGAAGAGTTTCGGCAAACAAATTCTCGAAATGTATTTTTTCGTACTCCAAAACATCGAGTGTAGCTCCGCGTACTTTTCCGGATTTCAAATTTTCGACCAAATCCGAAGTTTTTACAATTTTCCCGCGAGCTGTATTTATCAAATAAATGGGTTTTGCAAATTGCAAAAAGAACTCATTATCAACCATAAAGAGCGTTTCAGATGTTTGCGGAACGTGTAAACTCAGAATATCAGTTTCCCGAAACAATTCATCTTTGCTCACTTCGCGAACATATCTGTCTGTAAATCCGGTTTTGTATTTATCGTAAGCAATTATTCGGGCATCGAAACCCGAAAGGCGTTGTGCAAAGGCACTTCCCATGTTTCCATAGCCAATAATTCCTATTGTTTTCCCTTGAATTTCGTATCCTGTATTTGCGTTTCGCTGCCAAATGCCGTGTCTGATTTGGGCATCGGCACGCAAGATATTGTTCATCAACGAAAGAAGCATTCCCAAAGCATGTTCGCCGAGTGCATCACGATTCCCTTCGGGCGAATTGAGGCAACGAATGCCTAATTTTTCGGCACTTTCCGTGTCAATATTTTCCATGCCCGCTCCCAGCCGACCGATGAATTTTAGATGTTGATTTTCTGTTAAAAAATCTTTTTGCAGGCTGAATTTGCTGCGAATGATGATTCCGTCGTAATTTTTAGCTGAATTTATCAGTTCTTCATACGCTATTTCGGCTTGATATTGACAGGAAAATCCTGCATTTTCTAAGAGTTCTTGCAAAGCAGAATTGCAATCTTCTGTTATTAATATTTTCAATACGGCTTCTTTACTTGTTACTTTTAACTTGTTTTGGCTCGGTTCCGTTAAAATACACACGAATTCCGGCTTTATAACCTCTTACTTCCGAGCTGTCGCCGTATAGTTCGTATGCTAACATTATGGAATTAACTTCTTTGTACATTTTAAGTTTTTCTTTGTCGAAATACCATTCTTCGGTAAAAAGAACTTTTGCGATACGGGCACGCGAATATTCAGTTTCGAGCTCTTTCACTTCCTGAATGCTCATCGGTGTACTGAATTGATAGTTATATGCTGTTAATTTTTGTGCATATACAGCATCGAAAATCACTTTGGCTAATTCCTGAGGGTTGATATTTTTCAAACATTGTGTCGTCCATTCGTCTTCTGGGTCGGGATTTTTGATAATTGCAGTATATGCCAGAGAATCACTTAAAACAATGACTTTAGATTTATCGAATCCCAAAGATTCGGAATTGTTTGCCGATTCATTTTCATTACACGCTGAAAATAAAACAATTACAACAATAAGGAACAGTAATTTTGTTTGCATCATGGGTTCAATTTTTTTACAAATTCATCACAATATTCCAAAAAATGCTAACCCACAAGGACTCGAACCTTGACCGACAGATCCAGAATCTGTAGTGCTGCCATTACACCATGGGTCAATATGAAGTGCAAAGATAATATTTTGTTGAGAATTTTGAAATTCCACACCAATTTCTTTTTTTATTCTAAAATAAACGCCATTAAAAATGTACTTCGGAAACATACAATCACCTCATCTTCAGTTATTTTTTAATACTAACTACTATTTAAGTAATTATTAATTGTTAATTCTTAATTGATAATGTAGTAATAATTTGATTTTGATAAGAATACGGACATTATAATATACAAATAAATCTGTCCGATTACTTACTATACTAAGCACGGTAATAAATTGCGCTTTAAAAATTGTTTAACTATTTGATATTAAAAGCAATCTGCATATCAGCACATCAAAAAATCAAACAATCAAAGTATAACTACTTTTCTATGTTCTTTCAAACTTCAAACGCATACCGCGAACGGTGTCATTGAATTTTCCGTTTTCATACACCAATTGTCCATTGACAAATGTATGGGTAATTTCCGATTTAAAAGTATAGCTCTCGAAGGGCGACCAAGCACATTTATAAAGGAGGTTTTCTTTGCAAACCGTTGTTTTAGAATTGAGGTCGATTAACACCAAATCGGCATAATATCCTTTGCGAATATAGCCGCGTTTGTTGATATTAAAAATATCTGCCGGTGTATGACACATTTTTTCAACAATTTTTTCTAAACTGATTTTTCCGTCCGAATAAAATTCGAGCATCACATTGAGCGAATGTTGAACCAGCGGACCACCGGAAGGAGCTTTTAGGTAGGATTGCAATTTTTCGCTTTCCGTGTGCGGTGCGTGGTCGGTGGCAACGACATCAATTTTATCAATTAAAAGAGCCTCAAAAAGTTGTTCGCGGTCGGCGGGCTTTTTAATGGCAGGATTCCATTTAATTCGAGTACCGAATTTTTGATAATCGTCTTCCGAAAACCATAAATGATGGACACACACTTCGGCAGTAATTTTTTTATTTTTTGGCTTGATATGATTATCGAACAAATCGGTTTCTTTCCCGGTAGAAAGATGCAAAACGTGAAGCCGTGTTCCCAATTCCTCAGCCAACTTTACGGCATACGAAGACGACAAATAACAGGCTTCTTCCGAACGAATGTCGGAATGGCAACGCAAGGGAATTTCTTCGCCGTAGATGTTTTTATGAGTTTCGAGATTTCGCCGGATTGTGGCTTCGTCTTCACAATGGCAGGCGATTAGAACATTGGACAGGGAAAATATTTTTCGTAAACTTTCGGGTCTATCAACCAACATATTTCCGGTGGATGAGCCCATGAAAACTTTTATTCCGCATACATTTTCACGATCGATATTTTTCAGTTCGTCAATATTATCGTTGGTTGCACCTAAATAAAAGGAATAATTAACGGCAGATTGTTGGGCACCGAGTAGATATTTTTCTTCTAATAATTCATTGCTTGTTGTTTGAGGCATAGTGTTAGGCATTTCCATAAACGAAGTGATTCCGCCTGCCGCAGCAGCACGGCTTTCGCTGTAAATATCGGCTTTGTGTGTTAATCCGGGTTCGCGAAAATGCACTTGGTCGTCGATTATTCCGGGAATCAAAATTTTCCCTTCGGCATCAATTATAAGTGTATTTTCTGGCAAATCGGCGGGAATTGTATCCAAAATATCCTCAACAAAACCCGATTTTATCAATATATTTTTCTTTGATATTTTGTTTTCGTTGACAATACGAGCGTTTTTTATAAATGTTACAGAGTTCATTATAAGAAAGTGTTTGTTTGGGATTCTATTTTCAATTTTTCTTAAAATATAGGGCGAATTAATCCAAAATCGAAGGAAAAATTTCGATTGTGTTTTTTGTTGAGATTTCAGTCATTTCAAGCAAAGAAATTCCGAAAATTTCGGCTGTTTTTTGGGCAGTATAAATCATAAAAGCAGGTTCGTTTCGCTTTCCGCGATGCGGAACAGGCGGTAACCAAGGCGAATCAGTTTCGAGAAGAAAATGTGACGGGGCGATATTTTTTATAACATCGGGCAAATCCGATTTTTTGTAGGTTACAATTCCGTTGATTCCCATTTTAAAACCACCATATTCGATAATTTTTTGGGCTTGCAATAAATTTCCTGTAAAACTGTGAAAAACACCTTTTAAATTTATGTCGTTCAATTTATCAATAATTTTGAAGACTTCCTCAAATGCCTCTCTTACATGAATTACAATAGGAAGATTTAATTCTTTTGCCAAAGATACATGATATTCAAAGACTTCAATTTGTTGACTGAGATATGATTTGTCCCAATAGAGGTCGATTCCGATTTCACCGATTGCTATCGGATTTTCATTACGGATATATTTTTCTGCAAGTTTCAATTCTGTTTTAAAATCATCTTTAACACTCGTTGGATGCAGACCGTAGGCGGGTTTGCAAATATCAGGAAAATCAGCAACAGTTTGTTTTTGCCGCTCGAAATATGTTGAATCAATTCCGGGAAGTATCATTTTTACTATTTTTTCATCTTTTGCACGTTGAATTACTGCCGCACGGTCGATGTCGAATTTTGCTTCGTATATATGTGTGTGTGTATCAAGGAGTATCATTCTGAATAATGGTTAATTATAAATGG
>DYMH01000193.1 GCA_020721645.1 Draconibacterium orientale | reverse complement strand
TTTCAAATATTGCAGGCGACGATATACATAATTATTAAATTCTATTCAGAAAAGCGCCTCTAAATATATTTTAGGGGCTTTTTATAAATGAGCCAAGTATAAAAAGTATAAAGTTTGAAAGTGAAAAGTGTAAAATCGTTCATAATCAGTAATTTATGTAAAGATGTAAATTTGACTTAAAGTCCTTATTTTCAGTATTATAACTTTATAAACTTTCTACTTTATGACTTTTTAAACTGAACTCTTATATCTAAAGGGCATTTCTAAAAACTATAAAATTCGAGGCTTGCGAAGTTTTACTTTCAGTGAGGGCTACGCCGTTCAAAACAGGAGTTTACTACTGTAAATGAGAACGGCACAGCCCTCACCGCAGGTAATTTTGAAAAATGAGCATGACGAAGAAGTTTGAGTTTTTAGAGATGCCCTAAACTAAAAACTGTTAATTTGTTTCCTTTTAGATGTTTATATTTGTTTAATATTCAGCATATCAACACATCAAATAATCGACCAATCATGGTATATCGTTAAATTTGTCATTCAAAGAAGAGCCTATTTGAGGAAATGATTATAAAATTTTAGATTTTTCGGGATAATCGCTTGTAAAATGCAATCCGCGACTTTCTTTTCGATGTTTTGCCATTTTAATCACCAAATACGAAACACTTACAGCATTACGCAATTCGCAAATTTCTCTCGAAACCTTAGAGCGGTCGAATAAATCTTCGGTTTCACGATAAATAATTTCCAAGCGTTTCAAAGCACGCTCCAACCTTAAATCAGACCTCACAATCCCCACATAGCTCGACATAATTTGCTTTAATTCTTTGATTTCCTGAGTTATAAGCACCATTTCTTCCAAGTGAACCGTGCCTTCGTCGTTCCAAGAGGGAATATTATAATTAATTTTTATGTCGCTGATTTTGGGAATCGAAAAACGTGCAGCCCGTTCGGCATAAACCAGGGCTTCGAGCAAAGAATTAGAAGCCAAGCGGTTGGCACCGTGCAAACCGGTTGATGTTGCTTCGCCGGCAGCATACAAATTTTGTATCGAAGTTCGCCCTTTTTTATTCACTTTTATACCGCCGCACAAATAATGGGCAGCCGGAACTACGGGAATATAATCTTTCATTATATCAATTCCCAAAGACGCACATTTTTCGATGATATTTGGGAAATGAGCTTGAAGTCCTTTGGCATCAAGCTGTGTACAATCGAGAAAAACATGGTCGTTGCCGGCAATTTTCATTTCATTGTCAATAGCTCGGGCAACAATATCGCGAGGAGTTAAATCTTTTCGGACATCGTATTTCGACATAAATTCTTTACCGTTTTTTGTACGCAGAATAGCCCCAAAACCACGCATGGCTTCGGTTATAAGAAATGCAGGATGTTCGCCCGGATTATACAAAGCCGTGGGGTGAAATTGGACAAATTCCATGTTTTCTATCAATCCCTTAGCTCTGAAAACCATTGCAATGCCATCGCCCGTGGCAATTTCGGGATTGGTCGTGGTTTGATAAATATTTCCGATTCCGCCCGTAGCCACGAAGGTGATTTTGGCTAAAACGGTCATCATTTCCTTCTTTTTTTCATCGAAAACATAAGCACCATAACATTCGATATTTGTTTTTTCGCGAATGACGGTAAAACCTAACTGATGTTGGGTAATTAAATCGACGGCAAAATGATTTTCGAGTACTTCAATTTTTGGATTTTTTGCAACCTGCTCTGTTAATGTGCGTTGAATTTCGTAACCGGTTTTATCTTTGTGGTGTAAAATTCGATGTTCGGAATGCCCTCCTTCTTTTGCCAAATCGTAATTTCCGTTGGCATCTTTATCGAAATTAGCTCCCATTTTTATAAGTTCCGCAACACGTTCCGGACCTTCGGATATCACAATTTTTACTACGTCTTCATTACACAATCCATCGCCTGCAATCAGCGTATCGGTAATATGTTTTTGGGTAGTGTCCAAACTGTCGGTAACCGCAGCCACACCACCTTGTGCGTAATAGGTGTTGGTATCATCGATACGCGATTTTGTTATCAGAACAACCTTGCCAAACTCGGCAACTTTGAGTGCATATGTGAGTCCGGCTAATCCGGAGCCGATGATTAAAAAATCTGTTTCCTTTTGCATGGCAATATTTTTTCCAAATTTACGGCTTTTGATGGAATTATAAAAAGATTCCGTGAGCATACCTTGCCAATAAAAAAAACTTCGACTTGGTAGAAGACAAATCGAGGTTTTGTAAGATTTTTATAATTCAAACTCAGTTTACAATTTATTTTTTCAACAAATCTCTGATTTCTGTTAAAAGAATTTCTTCTTTTGTTGGTTCGGGAGCTGCTTTTTCAACAACGACCTCTTCTTTTTTCTTTTTCGCTGAATTTATTGCTTTAATCATAATAAATATAGCAAATGCAATGATTGTGAAGTCGATTGCGGTTTGAATAAAATTTCCGTAATTGATACTCACCGCAGGAACTGCCGCAATTGCCTTTCCTGCACCATCCACTGCTGCCGGAACAGCATCTTTGATGAGAATTTTCAAGTCGGTAAAATTTACACCTCCCAGCAATGCCCCAATTGGAGGCATGATGATGTCGTTCACCAAGGAGCTGACAATTTTCCCAAAAGCCGCCCCAATAATGATACCAACAGCCATGTCGATTACGTTTCCTTTCACGGCAAAATCTCTAAATTCTTTTATTACGCTCATATTATTCGATGTTAGGTAAATATTTTTTACTGATAAACAGATTCAACAAATTTATATATTTTTTTGATTTTTGTTTCATTTTCAAAAAAAAGTCAAAAATATAAGGACATTGAGATATTTAAGTAATGATTGTTATAACTTGTTAAAGATTAATGAAGTAATAATTTGATTTTGACAAGAATACGGACATTCTAAAAACAAATAAAGTATCCGATAACTTAAATACGAACCAAAAAAAAACCATTTTAGTAACTTTACATACAATTCTGAATTAATTCGAAGGTTTTTCTTAATTTTGACGGGTTTTTGTTTTTCAAAAATAAGCAAACCTGTTACAGAATATTAAGCATTCCCCCGATGCCTCAAAATCTCATTGTAATAGCCGGACCAACCGGGGTCGGAAAAACCGATTTCAGCATTGCACTTGCCCTTCGCTTGGGCACTGAAATCATTTCGGCAGATTCGCGACAAATCTATCGCGAACTGAAAATAGGTACAGCCGTACCAACCGATGAGCAATTGAAGCAAGTTAAACATCATTTTATCGGAACAAAATCCATTTTCGACTATTACAGTGCCGGACGCTACGAAATTGAAGCTATGCAAACCATCCACACACTTTTAAAGGATAAGCAAAATGTAATCCTGACAGGCGGAACGGGTTTGTACATTGATGCAGTTTGCAGAGGGATTGACGATTTGCCAGATGTGGATAATGAAATTCGGAATCGGCTGATATTGAGAGCAAAAACCGAAGGTATCGAAAGTCTTCGTTTCGAGTTGAATAAAATCGACCCGGAATATTGCAGTTTTGCCGATTTGCAGAATCCCAAGCGAATATTGAAGGCTTTGGAAATTTTTTATCAAACCGGGAAAACATATTCTTCGCTGCGAAGAGGAAAAGCCAAGCAACGCAATTTTCGGATTTTAAAATTTGCACTCAATACCGAACGAAATTTACTCTATCAACGTATCGACAAACGTTGCGATGCTATGATTGAAGCAGGCTTGCAGGAAGAAACACGTGAATTTTATCCATATAAACACCTCAATGCTCTTAACACTGTGGGATACAAAGAATTCTTCGATTTTTTCGAGCAAAAATATTCGCAGGAAGAAGCCGTTCGTATTTTTAAACGAAATTCAAGACATTACGCCAAGCGACAACTCACTTGGTTTGGTCGCGACACGGAAATAAATTGGCTGAATAGTAACGATTTTGATAACAACATTGAAAAGCTGATTGAGACACTAAAATAAGTTATATTTTTTTATAATATTACAATTTCTAAACTAAGACATCGTTAATTGATATGAAGCAGATTACGCTACGTGTTTATGGTTTGATAATCAACGATAAACAAGAAATTCTTCTGAGCGATGAATTTGCTTTGGGAATGCGTTTGACAAAATTTCCGGGCGGCGGCTTAGAATACGGCGAAGGAACACGCGAAACATTAATTCGTGAAATACGCGAAGAACTTGATGCAGAAGCGGTCGTTGAAGAGCATTTTTATACAACCGATTTTTTTCAACCGGCATTTTCACTGCCCGATTTTCAGCTGATAAGCATTTATTATTTTGCACGCTTCAAAGATATTCCATACCAAAAAATTTCCACCAAAGCTTTCGATAAACCCGATTTTAAAGCCGGAGACCAATCGTTTCGATTTATTTCGCTTTCGGAATTAACTCCCGAAACGATGACTTTGCCGATTGATAAAATTGTTGTTAAAAAACTTCAAAATTTATACAAAGAAAGCAAATTAAGTAAGTAATAGTTAATGAGCCGAGTTAAAATAGAATAAAATCTGTAAAGTTAAAAATGTAATTTATTGACAATTAACACGTTAATTGAAAACGCAAAAACTATCATAAACATCTCATAATCAGAAATATAATTTTTCAAACTTTCAACTTTATTCCTTTTAAACCGAACTCATTAATATAATAAACGCCATTAAAAATGCACTTCATAAACATACAATCACTTCATTTTCAGTTTTTTTTCTAAATACTAACTACTATTTTCGAACTACTTTTATTATAGTTCTTAATTTTAATGCAACAATTCTATTTATTTTTT
>DYMH01000285.1 GCA_020721645.1 Draconibacterium orientale | reverse complement strand
TAATTTAATAAAGGACGATGTGGGTCGATCTGATTGAGGTCGTGAATCAATTCGAATGGTAAAACCAGAATTTGATTGAAAAACAAGTCCAAAACAAACTTGAGGCGGGGACTCGATTCGGGCGAAAAGATTTGTAAAACCACTTTTTTCGATTTTTTACTAGGTTCGATTTTTAATGTAGACCGAAGGTTTTTTGTTTTATGGCTAACGTCCAAACAGTTTGTCGAACAAGCTCTTAGGTGCATTCGATTTTTGATTCTGTGCCTCGACCAATTTCATATATTCTGCCTCGTTTTCGAGTAGCTCCCATATTCTACTCCATCCAGGGAAACCGCCCAAATTGCGATCGTCGATAAAAACTTCGGCGTTTACTTTTCGCGAAACACTGGGATCAAAAACTTCTTCGGGATAGTTTTTATTAGCGGCATAAAATTCTACCCCATTTTTTTTACAAAATTCCACCGCTTCGTCGAGAAATTTGCCCGAGCGAAAGGTCCACAAAATTAAACTGTGGTTTTTCTTCTGTAGTGCTTTAAGCGTTTCGAAGGCAAATAATTTGGTTTTCCCAATAGCGGGATATTGATGTTCGACAATGGTTCCATCAAAATCTACTGCAATAATCATAGTCCGAGATTTGACTTAGGTCTTCGACCTATTTATTTATTCTTTTAACTAGCAATTAATCAAGTCCTTAGCCGAATAAAATAGTACATCAAATTATTCGATGTATTTATTTTTAAAACGTCACGAATTTGGCCACAAGATAAGAATTTTTTGCGCACATCGAATCAAGTAAGCTCTAATACCAAATACATTTTCAAATGACTGATTAATAATTGAGGTATATTTTCTTTTTTTATAGCAAAAGCTATACAAAGCAAAATGTCTTTGTATAGTGGGCACTATATGAATAAATTTTAAGCAGAAAAAGGTAAATAGAGCCGTTTTATATCGGTTATTTGAAGGTGTTTTTGGTATAACACCTTTATTTTAAATTTTTAAAATAAGCTGCTTTGGGCAAATCGTTGTAGTGCCATTTG
>DYMH01000284.1 GCA_020721645.1 Draconibacterium orientale | reverse complement strand
GAACAACTTTTTGCCTTTGCCGATAAAATAGAAGCCCGTTACACCAAAGCCAAAAACATGTTGGATAAACTACCCCAAAGCATTTTGGCAAAAGCATTTCGTGGCGAGTTGGTAGCACAAGACCCAAACGACGAACCAGCAAGCGTACTACTCGAAAGAATAAAAGCTGAGAAAGAGAAACTGGCAGTAGAAAAGAAAGGGAAGAAAACAAACAAAAAGTAGTATGAAAGAAAACCATTCAGATTTTATTTTATTCAAAACCGAAGACGAAAAAATATCGGTAGATGTTCGTTTTGAGGATGAAACAGTATGGCTGACGCAAGAGCAAATGGCCTTACTTTTTGGTAAAGCAAAATCTACAATAAACGAGCATATACAAAATGTTTTTAATGAAGGAGAGCTTGATGAGGCACTGTATACACAGAAATTCGGAATTTCCGAATTTCAGCAAAAAGCCCCCAATTACTATAATTTGGACGTTATAATATCTGTCGGATACCGAGTAAAATCTTTGCGTGGAACGCAGTTTCGCCAATGGGCTACCAAACGACTGAACGAATATATCCGCAAAGGTTTTACTATGGACGATGAACGCCTGAAAAATTTAGGTGGTGGTGGCTATTGGAAAGAATTGTTGCAGCGAATACGCGACATTCGTGCATCCGAAAAGGTATTTTATCGTCAGGTACTTGATATTTATTCAACCAGCATTGATTACAATCCCAAAGCAGATGTTTCCATCGCATTTTTCAAGAAAGTACAAAACAAAATTCATTATGCCGTACACGGTAAAACTGCCGCCGAAGTTATTTTTACCCGTGCCGATGCCGAAAAAGAATTTATGGGTTTGATGACTTTTCCGGGCAGTCGTCCGTACTTGAAAGACGTTGTAGTTGCAAAAAATTATTTGGACGAGAAAGAGCTTCGTTCGCTAGGACAAATAGTATCGGGGTATTTGGATTTTGCTGAGCGTCAAGCCGAACGAGAACAAGCAATGACAATGAAAGAATGGGCTGAGCATTTGGATAAAATTTTGACAA
>DYMH01000283.1 GCA_020721645.1 Draconibacterium orientale | reverse complement strand
AATATAATGTAGCCTCATGTCTTTGATTATCAACTAGCTCATTGGCCACTTGATTATCTCGATATTTTTCTAAAAAAATTCTCTGTGCTTCGATTTGAGGGATATAAAATTGATCGGTCCAACAATATTCTGGCAAAATAAAACTCGCTATTATCTGATATCCTGCTTTCTGCATCATCTCCAATTTGTTTGGAATGGTATCAATTTCGGGATAAGCATCTAGCCAAAATTGATTGATTTCGTCTGGTCGTTCGTCGGTAAACCACGATACTTCTGTTAATGCAATATAGCCGCCTTTTTTCAAATACGGTTTCCATTCGTTCAGTCCTTTTTCAAAACCAACGTTGTATATCGCACCTTCCGACCAAATCACATCCCATTGTTCTTTTTCGAATGGTAATTGATCCATCGAAGCCACAATACCTTTTACTCGACTTTCGAGATTAAGTGCTTTAGCTCGTTTTTCGAGCAAGTCGATAAAGACCGGAAATAAATCAAGACCAGTAATTTGAGCATTCGTATTTTGAGCCAAAACCATGGTTTGGCCACCTGTTCCACAGCCAATATCAACAATTTGAGATTGTTCGCCCAAGTTTTCGATAAAATTTAATGCTTGAATGGTAACCTCTTGGCTTCCTGGCCCTTGCCTATCGATACTGGAGTAATACGCGCAGATTAATTCAAAGTCGGATTCGTGAATCGATTTATTGTCGTTGCTCATTTTGGAATTTTTTTTTAAAATTAATGCGTTCGGTCTAAAAACACCTTGAAAGTTTTATAAACAAAAAATCCAACTCGTTTAAATACATTATATACAAAATGGATTAAAGTGAAGTTAATATAAAATTGAGCTTTTTCGACTAAATCCATATTGTATTTGAAATGTCTCACAAAAAAGCGATATACTGCTTGGGCATCTTAATTCTTCGAAAATACAAAAAGCAAACGAGATTACAGACAAAATTAAATAAGAAAAAAGGCTTCGGAAAATTCCGAAACCTTTTAATTTTGATGCTCCCCTTCTTAGACTTGAACTAAGGA
>DYMH01000053.1 GCA_020721645.1 Draconibacterium orientale | reverse complement strand
TAAAAATAATTACATCAAATAAAATGAGCATCGTAACAACAATTTTAGGCAAAATTTTGGGTAATAAATCCCAAAAAGACATCAAAGAAATCAAGCCAATCGTAGAACAAATAATAGCTGAATATTCAAAATTATCTGGCATTTCAAACGATGAATTACGCAAAATTTCTTCGGAAATGAAAAAAGAAATTTCCGAATTTATTAAACCGGAAGAAGACGAAATTGCACAATTTAAAGACCAGATTGAACAAGAACTCATCGAAATTTCAGCCAGAGAAGAAGTTTATCAAAAAATCGATAAAATACAGGAACAAATCGACAAAAAAATAGAAAAAAAACTCGATGAACTCCTTCCCCAAGCCTTCGCAGTGATGAAAGAAACCGCCCGTCGGTTCAAAGAAAACAAAACACTCAAAGTTACAGCTTCCGATCTCGACCGAGAGCTGGCTCCGCACCGCGATGATATCGAAATAGACGGAAACATCGCCATTTGGCATAATTCATGGAAAGCCGGCGGAAATATGATTCAATGGGATATGGTACACTATGACGTACAACTTATCGGCGGTATCGTGTTGCATCAAGGTAAAATTGCCGAAATGTCCACAGGTGAAGGAAAAACATTGGTCGCCACACTGCCCGTATTTCTAAACGCACTCTCCGGTAGAGGCGTTCACATGGTTACCGTAAACGATTATCTTGCCAAACGCGATGCCGAATGGATGGGAACACTCTACGAATTTCACGGTCTGCGTGTCGATTGCATCGATAAACACGAACCAAATTCAGATGCCCGCCGGCGAGCATATTTAGCCGATGTTACCTTCGGAACAAACAACGAATTTGGTTTCGACTTTTTACGCGATAACATGGCTTCAAATCCCGAAGACCTTGTTCAGCGGCGGCATAATTACGCAATTGTCGATGAAGTCGATTCGGTTTTAATCGATGATGCCCGAACACCTCTTATTATTTCGGGACCAATACCAATGGGGGGCGGAGAAAAACAACTTTTCGACGAATTGAAACCAAAAGTCATTCAACTCTTTAACGCTCAAAAAAAATTAACAACTCAACTCCTTGCAGATGCCCGAAAGTTATTAGCATCAGAAGATAAAAAAGAAAAAGAACAAGGTGCAATACTGCTTCTGCGTGCCCATAAAGGCTTGCCAAAAAATAATGCTCTCATTAAATTCCTCTCCGAAAAAGGAATGAAAGCAATAATGCACGAAACCGAAAATATCTACTTAGCAGAAAATGCTAAAAGAATGCCCGAAATCACAGAAGATTTATTTTTTGTTATCGATGAAAAAAATAATTCCGTCGAAATGACCGACCAAGGTATCGACCTGATTACGTCTTCTTCCGATGACCCTAAATTTTTTATACTTCCGGATATCGGTGCAGAAATTGCCCACATCGAAAAATCAAATTACCTCGAAGCCGAAAAACTTCAAATTAAAGACAAATTAATTGCCGATTATTCTGTAAAAACAGAACGCGTTCACACCATAAACCAACTCCTAAAAGCCTATGCCATGTTTGAAAAAGACGTGGAATACGTATTGATGGACGGAAAAGTTAAAATTGTCGATGAACAAACCGGACGTATCATGGAAGGACGCCGCTATTCCGATGGTCTGCATCAAGCCATTGAAGCAAAAGAAAATGTAAAAGTCGAAGCTGCCACTCAAACTTTCGCAACCATCACGCTTCAAAATTATTTCAGAATGTACCACAAACTTGCCGGAATGACAGGTACCGCAGAAACAGAAGCCGGCGAATTTTGGGATATTTATAAATTAGATGTTGTTGTAATTCCAACAAATTTACCCATAACACGCGACGACCGAGAAGATTTAGTTTACAAAACAAAACGCGAAAAATACAACGCCGTTATCGATGAAATCGTTGCCTTAGTAAAACAGGGCAGACCCGTTCTGGTTGGAACAACATCTGTCGAAATTTCGGAACTCCTCAGCCGAATGTTGAAAATGAAAAACATCAATCACAATGTTTTGAATGCCAAACTACACCAACGAGAAGCTGATATTGTAGCACTCGCCGGACAAGAAGGAGTGGTTACTATTGCAACAAATATGGCAGGTCGCGGAACTGATATCAAACTAACCGAAACAGTAAAAAAAGCCGGCGGTTTGGCAATCATCGGTACCGAGAGGCACGATTCCCGACGAGTGGACCGACAATTACGCGGTCGTTCCGGACGACAGGGCGACCCCGGCTCATCACAATTCTTTGTCTCACTCGAAGACGATTTGATGCGAATGTTCGGTTCCGACCGAATTGCCAAACTCATGGACCGTATCGGCTTAAAAGAAGGAGAAGTTATTCAACACTCTATGATTTCGAAATCAATAGAAAGAGCCCAGAAAAAAGTTGAAGAAAATAATTTCGGAATCCGTAAACGACTCTTGGAATATGATGATGTCATGAATTCTCAACGTGAAGTCATTTACAGACAACGTCGCCACGCTTTGCACGGCGAACGTATCAGTACCGACATTGCAAACATGATGTTCGATACAGCATATTCAATCGTTTCCACCAATTACGGAGGTGAATACAATGAATTTAAACTCGAATTGTTACGTTTTCTTTCAATCGATTCACCTGTTTCGGAACAAGAATTTTACAAATTAAATCAAGACATCATTGTCGATAAAATTTACCATAAAACTTTGGAAGGATACCTACGTAAAATCGATTTAATAATCAAACAAGCATATCCTGTTGTTAAAACCGTGTATGAAAAAGAACGCGGGCAATATGAAAATATTATCGTTCCGCTCACCGATGGTCTGAAAGTCTATAACATAATGATTAATCTTGCAAAAGCTTACGAAACCAACGCAAAAGAAGTGGCAAGGGCATTTGAAAAACAGTTGATTCTGCATACAATCGATGATATGTGGAAAGAACAATTACGTGAAATGGACGATTTGAAACAATCCGTTCAAAACGCGTCCTACGAACAAAAAGACCCACTTTTGATATATAAATTTGAAGCTTACGAACTTTTCCGCAAAATGCTCGAAGAAAGCAATCGTGCCATCTCATCGGTACTGACCAAAGCCCAAATACCGATAAAAGATTCGAGCGAAGTACAAAATGCAGGACATCAAAAGAAAACCGATATGAGTAAATATTCGGCTCGCAAAGACGAATATTCGCAGAAATCTACCGGCGGAAAAGAAAATCCCGAGCAACAAGATAAAAAAATACAACCGGTTCGCGTGGAGAAAAAAATCAACCGAAACGAACAAATTAGAGTCAAATATTCCGATGGTCGCGTTGAAGAAGGAAAATATAAAAAATTCGAGCTTGATATTGAAAACGGGAAAGCCGTTATTTACGAATAATTTTGAACGGGTTTTTCAACCCGTTTTTTATTACCTTTTTTCGATAATTGACTTATAATTATATATCCTTTTTTAAGCAGAATTTCTACTTTTTTCTCATTTTAATAAGTCATAATAATGCTTTAAACGCCCATAAAATGGCGAAAATACCATTTTTTTTTAATCATTTTAGTATGTTATACAACATATTTTATCACTTTTTTATATATAATTTTTTAAAATATTTAGCCGAAATGTTTAACATACTGAATATCAATTACATAATTAATAAAAACTTCTGTATCCCTTTAAATATAGGCATTATACGATGATTTGTATGTACGTAATTATAAGAAATTATCATAAATAATCGGATATTTTGAAGCTAAAATTTATATTTTTATATTTAATAAATTTAATAATATTATAAAAATAAATCATATTTTATTTGGAAATTCAATATTTATGTTGTTACTTTGTTGTAATTAAGTTAGTTACAGTTTTGGGATAAATAATAATAAAACTAAACAAAAACTGATGACTTTTACATTATGAAAACACATATTTTAGAAAACCAAAAAACCAAGGTTTTGCTTATCGGTCTTACAAAATTTTATGAGGACGAAACGATAAATGCACTGCCAAATGTGAAACGAAACATCACTTTGTTAAAAAAAGCGTTTCTTTCAAACCAAGTTCTTAATATTACCGAAGAAGATATTACCGTTTCATTCAACGAAACGAAAACAGATATTGAACGAAAATTAATTCAAGCCTCGCGAGATGCTAAAAATCACAATTATACCTTAATTGTATATTATTCCGGACACGGGATTTTGAGTACGCAAAATTATAAATTGTATTTATCCGCATCGAACACAACCCATAATTATTTAGAATCGGACGGTATCAGCGTTTCGGCTTTTCGGGAAACGATAGAAAATTCGCGTGCCGGTCGTAAGATAGTTATTTTAGATGCTTGCCACAGCGGTGCCGTTCACAATACAATGAACTCACTGTCATCGCAAATTCAAAGTGAATTGAATAAATTTGAAGGAACTTATGTTATTTCATCGGCTTCGCAAGACGAACCTGCTTTGTATCCTTCCGAAAATCCGAATTTGCCGACATTTTTTACAGGTAAATTTTTGGAAATTTTGAATAAAGGTATCAAAAATAATAAACCGTTTATTTCAATTCGAGATATTTTTGAAGAAATAGAAATTTCGTTTCGCGAACAGGGAAATATTCCTTTACCGCAACAATCGGTGTTTCAAAATGCCGATAAAATGATTTTTGCCGAAAATAATGCTTTTGACGAAATATATAATGAAGCGACTTTTAACTCAAATAATTCTGAAAATCAGATTATTATCCGTTTTGAAAAGAAAAATTCTTTGAAATTTTATTTATTGTCCAAAATTGCTTCGGTTATTTTTTGAATCGCCGATTCATAGTCTAACTAAAAATCCTGCTTTTTTAAAGGCAGGATTTTTTTTTGCCCCTCTCCTGCTCTATTTTCAGGATTATCAATATATATTTTGCTTAACTATTTGATATTTTAATAAATCGGCACATCAAAAATTGAATTATTTTTCAACAGGTGAGTTGATATCAATTTTTGTTGTGTCTATCGGTGGATTTCTGTATTGAATTTCGCCTTCGAGGTCGAAGCTTTCGTATTCAAAACCTTCATTATCGCCAAACAAGCCGCGTTGTTTCTTTTTATTTTTTTTTATTTTGAACGTATAGGAAATGTCGGCAAGCGGAATCATATAAAATTTTGATATTCCGGGCAATGTCGAATATGCAAATTTAACGCCGATAAATGCACTGAGTTTATCTCCTGAATATCCCATAATTCCCGCTTTCCCTTCCACAGCCCAATAATCCCAAGTGAGACCGACTGAATAATATTCTAAATCGACAAAATAATTGAAGGTGCCGGTCAAAGCGGCATCCATGTCTAAACCTGCATACCAAACCGGTTTTGGATAAAAAACCATAGTTTCGCGAAACAATATCGGACGCTCGATGACAGGTCTTTCCGCATTTTTGGAACTTAGAGCATATTTGAAACCCAAGCGAAAGGTTAATAATTTATCTCCGGGATTGCAATGCGAAGGTTCGTCTAAGTAATGACTGATAATGAGCTCATTTCTTGCGGCAAGTATCGGCGAAAAATGTGTGTTTGCCTGAAATAAATCAGCCGGACCCCATCGTTGTGCCAAACGCATTTGAAATGTTGGATAATAAAGTCCGTGAAGTGATGAAATGAAAAATTTTCGATGAAATACTGTTTTTATTGTCCACATTTTTTTAACAAAAAAGTGCGGCATCACAAAAAAATCGAGTGGGTGAATATCGATTTCGAGGGTCTTTGTAATGCCGTATCGTGAGGGACGAAACAGGCTGATTTCGGCTTCGTGTCTGGGTATGGTGATTGCTGTTCCGACTGTCCAAATCGGATTTTGAGCTTCACTTTTTGTAATGAAAAATAGTAAAATTATCAAGCCCCAAAGCGTGAAAAAATGGCGTTTCGTAGATTCGTTTTTTGTCATCAATACACAATTATCTTTTGCTGTAAACGTATTTTTTACCACAAATGTTTCAATTTCCCCAATTTTGAGACACTGATTTATTTTGATTGAGGTAAATAATTCGGTCTGTGCGAAAAGTTTGCCAAATTTATTTTTTTTGATTCGATTCCATAAATATTTTAGCGATATTGAAAATTGAATCGGAAATTGGAAGAAATTGATAATTGAGTTTTTCCGTGATTTTTCGGTTGGAATAAGCTGTTCGAGAATAAGCAGAATTGACTGCGGAACGTGGCAATATCGGGCTTTTGCCCAAAATTTTTGAAATCAGAATATCAAGATTTGAAACGAATTTAAGTAGTTTTTTTGAAATGTATCTTTTTGATATTTTTTTTCCGAGTTCTTTTTCAATCATTTCAAAAACATGTCGATATTTCAAATTTTCGGAATTGACGATGAACCGTTCGGCTTGTATTTCACTGTTTATCAATTGTATGGCTATGTTCACAACATCATTCACATCAACAAAACCGGTTGAACCGTCGGTATAAAATCGAAGCCCTTTGTTGGCTCGCAAAAATAATTGCGGACTTCCTGTCGTCCAGTTCCCGGCTCCCAAAATAATCGATGGATTTATGATAACGGCATTGAGCCCTTCCGAAATACCACGCCACACTTCGAGCTCGGCAGCGTATTTTGTTTTGGCATAATCGGAATCGATGTCGGTGGGTTGTCTTCCGAAATTTTCATCAACAATTTCATTCTCGAAAAGTGGATTGAGAAAGGCTATGGTGCTGATATAACAGAGTTTTTTAACATTTTGTTTCAAGGCAGCGTTCACAATATTTGCCGTTCCTGTAACATTTACGGCTTTCATTAATTTTTTATCGTTTGGGTTGAAACTCACTGCTGCTGCGGCATGATAAACAATATCGACATTTTCTAAGGCAGAATCGACATCAGAGAAATGGGTGATATCTGCATCAATCCATTGTATTTTATTGAAAATTTCTTCGTAACTTTCGGTGTAAAAACTAAATATTTTACGGACTTGATTTGTATTGCTGTTTTTTCTTTTTATTGCCTTAATATCAGAATATTGCAAGCTCAATTTGTAGAGTAAATGAGCACCAAGCATTCCGGTTCCTCCCGTAACAAGTATCATCGAATTAAAATTAGTCGGATTAATTATTGTTGCAATCTGCGTTTTTTTTATCAATTTTGTGTTCACAATACAGTGCGAAAATAAGGATTAAAAAGTATAAAATCGTGATTCCCGACAAAATAAACATCATCTTAGGAATTGTGTCAGCTTTTTTTATTACGTATATATCCATTCCGTCGATAGTGAAAGTTGCTAACACAAAAAAATTGTTCGATGAACCGGGCGAGAGAACAGTTCATAATTATGCTGTTCCTACTTTGGGCGGTATTGCTGTATTTGCAGGTTTGATGATTGCCTTACTTTTATTTTCGACATTTGCTGTCATACCGGCACTTCCATACATTCTGGCGGGAACAGTCGTGATATTTTTTATCGGAATAAAAGACGATATTTTAGTTATTGCACCTTTTACAAAATTGCTTGGACAAATTTTTGCATCTTTGATTTTGATTTTTTTTTCCGATTTGCGTTTGGGTAATTTGCATGGATTTTTTGGTATTTTTGAAATTCCGGAATATCTCGCCATCGGATTAACCATGTTTGTAATCATCGTAATTATCAACGGATTCAATTTAATTGACGGAATCGACGGACTTTCGGCATCAATCAGTTCGGTTGTTTCAATTTCGTTGGGTCTGTGGTTTTATATTACGGAAAATTACCAATATGCCCTCATTGCTTTTGTATTAACAGGTTCGCTTTTAGCTTTTTTACGATACAATCTTTTTTCAAACGAAAAAAAGATATTTCTGGGCGATACGGGTTCCTTACTCAATGGCTGGATAATTTCGATTTTAGTGATAAAATTCAATCAATTAAATATTCGACACGATTTTGAATTTGCCGTTTGGGGAAGTCCCGCAGTTTCGTTCGGAATATTGATTGTGCCATTGTTCGATACGGTTCGGGTGATGTTTATTCGATTTCTGAAGAGAAAATCAATTTTTAAACCTGACAAACAACACATACATCATCTTTTGTTAAATCTCGGGTTGAGTCATAAACAAGCTGTTCTGTTGTTGGTTTCTATAAATTTGATGTTTGTACTGTTTTCATTTTATTTTCACAATACATTCGGAATACGAACACTTTTATTGCTGATTTTACTTTTGGCAATGTTCACGTTTTTTGTTCCGACCCTGATAATTGCAAAAAGAAAGAAATTCCAAAATGATAAAATCTAAGATATTTGCAGCTCTATTGGTGATATTTTGCTTTGCAAAGGCATTTTCTCAAGATATTTCTACGAACAATCGACATATTTTTCGATACGAGAGCGAAAATTCCGATTCTCTTACAACTCATCTTTCGATAAAGCCAATCAGTCTTTCAAAATTTTTCAATTTTCAAGATTCTCTTTTAACAAGTGAAAATGCAGACACGCAATCAAATCCGATTTCAAAATTAACAGGACCTTGGCGAATTTCAAAAAGCGAAAATTCGAAATTACTCTTCAATCCGATAATCAATTCACAAATTGTTTTTGAGCCAAAATCCAAAAAATATTTTACTGATTTTGGCTTGGGAATCAATACATTGGGAAGATATAAAAAAAAACTCTTTTGGGATTTATCGGCATACGGCAGCATACAAAAATTTGATGAAGGCACAACCAATTTTATCGATTCATTTAATATCATTCCAAACCAGGGCAAATACTCTACAAAATTTAAAACAAACTATATTTCAATCAATTATGTAGGAAAATTGGCATATGTACCCAATAAATTTTTCACCTTTGAAATCGGTAAAAGCACACAATTTTTTGGAATGGGTGCCCGTTCTCTGTTTTTGTCGGATAATTCGGGAGCGAAACCCTATTTTTCGGCAGAAGTAAACATTTGGAGGTTGAAATATCTTTGGCTTACGATGAAACTATCGGATTTCAATATCACCGGAACCGGATTGCCCGAAAAAATGTTCGACAAGTATGCTTTTACTCATTATTTCAGTTTCAATTTAAGCAAAAGAATCAATATCGATTTTTTTGAAGCAGTAATTAGCAGTCCGCAAACAGATTACGGAAATAAAGGGATTGATATATCGTACTTAAACCCTATTATTTTTTACCGCCCTGTTGAATTTAACGTAGGATCATCGGACAATGCGTTGTTTGGATTTGGTTTCAATGTCCGACTATTTCGTTCGATGTATTTCTATTCCCAAATCATGCTCGATGAATTTTTATTCAGCGAACTCACAGCCCGAAACGCATGGTGGGGAAACAAACAAGGCTATCAAATTGGAGCGAAATGGATTAATGCTTTCACAATCAACAAATTACTTGTCGGAGCAGAGTACAATTACGTGCGACCTTACACATATACACATCATTATCGCAACATTAATTATGGCGATATGCACCAAGCCTTAGCACATCCGTATGGAGCAAATTTTAAGGAATCGGTGCTGTATTTCCAAAAAGTATTCGACCATTTTGCTTTTAACGGAAGATTTATTGCCGTACAAAAAGGACTTGATACCGACAGTATTAGCTACGGACAGGATATATACAAATCCTATGATTTGCGAAAAAGCGATTACGATAATCTGATGCTTCAAGGGTTTGTTGTTAAAGAGTTCCTGTTCGATTTTTCTGCATCATATTTTCTCAGTTCTTCCTCTCAAACCGAATTTTTTGTTGGCTTGCAAACAAGAAAATCTACATTCTTATCACAATTCGAGACACATTTTGCTCTCTATTTTGGACTGAAATCAACGATTTATCACAATAAATTTATCGAAAAATTCGATTGATGTCAGCTCCACCCCTACTCCGCATAAATAATTATCATTCTGATAGATAGCTGTTTGATAAGTGAAATAAAAAGGAAATTTGTAAAGCTCCGAATCAAACCTATTAAATTTATTATTTGATAATTAAGCAAATCTTTATACTTTTATAAACCCTTAAAACGAAAAAATAATAATTTTATACATTAAAACATTCACAATGGAGTCGTTAATTTATGTATTAATATCGACCGGATTAGCTGGTTTGTTATTTGCTTTTTGGAAAGCAACCGAAGTTGAAAAACAAGAAGAAGGAACTGAAACCATGATATACATTGGTAAAAAAATTGCCAAAGGAGGCATCGTCTTCCTAAAAACGGAATTGAAGGCGATAAGCATACTTTTAGGAGCCGTTTCAATATTACTG
This sequence comes from Draconibacterium orientale, assembly GCA_020721645.1. GTDB lineage: Bacteria > Bacteroidota > Bacteroidia > Bacteroidales > JAADGE01 > DYMH01. The sequence continues at coordinate 12,047 of DYMH01000053.1, read as the reverse complement.
TATTTAGAAGGACGGGCAGCCGAAATGTCGAACGGTTTTGTTGCCGTTTCGTTTATTGTTGGAGCAGCATTGTCGTTGCTCTCCGGATATTTAGGAATGCGAACCGCACAAAGAGCTAATGTGAGAACAGCAAATGCTTCACGCAGTTCGGTCGATTCGGCTTTACAAGTTGCTTTCGGTGGCGGCTCTGTGATGGGAATCGGTACAATTTCGTTGGGAATTATTGGTATCGGCGGATTGTTTTTGTTCTATCAATCGATGGAATTTGCAGGCGGCGTTGCGGAAAGTATGAACTTAATTTCGGGTTTCTTACTCGGAGCATCACTGGTATCGTTAGTTACGCGAGTAAACGGCGGAATATTTTCGAAAGCCTCAGATTTAAGTGCCGATTCACAAATGAATTCGGCAAACGATATTCCCTCCGACCAAATATTCAATCCGGCAAGTACACTCGACTATGTGGGCGATACGATAAAAGCCGTAAAAGGAACCGGGTCCGATATTTTTGAATCTTTTGCAGCTTCAATTGTTGCCGCAATGATTTTGGGAACAACATTTTTAACATCAGACGAATTTGTTACCGGTTTTCAAACCGGAACTGTACTTTTGCCTTTGGTTTTGGGTGGTGCCGGAATTTTAATTACCGCTTTAACCACTTTTTTTGTGCGTATCCGAGAAGGTCAAAACCCACGAACAGCCTTTAATAAAGCCGAATGGGTTGGATTTTTCGCCACTGTTATCGCATCGTATTTCATCGTTCGATTCGTTTTACCACAACACTGGATAATTGTTACAGAAACAGCAAATCAAACCATACAAACGACTTATACTTCAATGGGCATTTTTTGGTCTGTTTTAACAGGTATTGTCGCCGGTGCGTTAATTTGTGTATTTACCGAAATATCGACAGGAATAGGCAGTCGGACTGTGAGCAGCGTGATATCCAAATCAACAGCCGGCTCATCGGCGAACGTACTTGCAGGACTTGTTTCCGGAATGCGTTCAACATTTTTTCCTGTTCTCGTAATTATTATTGGAATTATCGTGTCGTATCAAGTTGGCGGCTTTTACGGAATTTCGATGGCAGCCGTCGGAATGCTGTCGAGTGCAGGAATCAGGACAGCTATTGACACTTACGGAGCAATATCCGAAAACGCAGGCGATATTGCACAATTGTCGAATTTACCGGCAGAGACACAACTGAATATCAAAGAATTAGAATCAGTCGGCAATAATACTTTTGGCGTAAACAAAGGATTTGCAATCGGAGCCGGTATTATGGCAGGAATTGCCATGCTCGCAGCTTTTTTTAAAATTACGGGAATTGAAAACATCAACCTCACAGCACCATCGGTCGTTGCAGCATTATTTTTCGGTGCCGTTTTACCAATGCTTTTTTCATCGGCAGTAATTGATTCCGTGAGCAAAACAGCAGAGAAAATAAGTGAGGAAGTTAAACGACAATTTGCGAGCATACCCGAGTTGGCAAACGCCGCTGCGATAGTGAAAAAATACAATGGATTGACCGAAAATGCAAATGAAGAAGAAAAATTGGTCTTAGAAGCAGCCAACGAAAAAGCCGACAGTGAAAAATGTATTCAAATCGGCATGAACGCTTCGATAAACGAAAGTATTTATCCGATTCTTGCGGCAATCCTTTTTCCGATAGTATTTGCATACTTCGGAGGTGGGGAAATTTTAGGCAGTTTTTTACTCGGAGCAACGGTTTCGGGAATTGCATTGGCGTTGTTCAGTACCAATGCGGGTTTGGCATGGAGCAATGCGAAAAAAATGGTTGAAAACGGGCTTGTTGTCGATGATACGATTTACGGAAAAGGTTCGGAACTGCATTTGGCAACAGTAACGGGCGACACCATTGGGGACCCGCTGAAAGATGCTTCGGGTTCGGCGATAACGGTTTTTGTGAAATTTATGATAATCACAGCTTTGGTGATGGCTCCGGGTTTGAACTCTAAACCTTTGAAGAGCCAAATAAAAGAACACGTTGATATTTCGGCACAAAAATCGATTCAACATATTATTCAAAGCAATCAACACAGAGTTCATACGATTTCAAAAGTGATTGTTTTTTAAAATATCATTTTATTGAAAGACTTTCAAAGTTTTTTACTTTGAAGGTCTTTTTATTAATTTGGTAATTTTGCTTATAAACTAATTTATTTTTTATTTAGCTCAAAATCATTTAGTTCAAATTTTATAAACTGAAATAGTCAGACACTCACCGTTTTTGATAAATATGCAGGTTCCGAGAAATAGAATTTTAGAAGCTTCTTCAAAAAATATTCAAAAGAATAGTAAAATTTACAATTATTTTATAAATTTAACAGATTTTATCTTTGTAGTTTTTTGAAGCAAACGATAATTTCGACTTCAATTTAGCAACGGAAAAATACAAAATAGACACTGATGAATCAATTTTTTAAAAACCTGAGCATAAGCCGTAAACTTTATTTGAGTTTCGGGTTTATTGTCATGTTGATGATAATCACCGGGATTCGCGAATTATTTGTTTTGAATAATCTAAACAATAAAAGAATCATCACCACGGAATCTTATGTTGTATCGAGCCAAATAAAAGATGCACGCTATTATTTAGAATCAGATCATGCTACATTAACCACAATAGTGAATAGTTCGGAATCAAAAATCATTGAAACATCATCACTACAACATATTAAAAATAAAAATGCCCTAAATTTACTGTTCGAGCAACTCATTGACAATATCTCCAAACATGAAAATTCTGAATTTACGGACGCTCAAAAAATCATGGTTGATACAATAAATTATATCAAAACACAATTTAACGATGATTATCTGATAAAATATGATTTGGCGATAGAGAAGAAAAATAATTCTGAAAACGAATTATATTATGAACAATATTTGAAATTATCGGCTCCCGATTCTATGCAAAAAGTATTTACGCGTGAAGAATTAGCAATCAACCTCAAAGAAGAATCGGACAGTTTGGCATATTATCTGAGGCAGGAAAATTTAAAGCTCATCGCCTCTTTGTATTCCTGCGAAAGTATTAACACCGGTATTTCCGATTCTGTGTCGAAGAATGCCGAAAAAGTTTTTGATAATAAATTGAATGAAACTTTTTTCTTTATTTTGGTAATAGGAATAATTTCATTAATCGTAACACTGTTTATTGCACGGCGTTTGATATTTCCGATAAGCGAACTTCAAACATATATCGACCAAATAACGAAAGGAGAATTGCCCGAAAATATAGCCATTGATTCGCGAGATGAAATAGGCGATATCACTATATCAATCAACACATTGGTTGAAGGATTGAAGAAAACCGCCGCATTTTCTATCGAAATCGGTAAAGGGCATTTTTCGACACAATATAAACCTTTGGGCACAAAAGATATTCTGGGAAATTCCTTGCTTACGATGCGAGACAGTTTAAAAACGGCATTTCAAGAGGAAAAAAAGCGTAAAATTGAAGATGCCCAGCGAAACAGAACAAGCGAAGGTTTGGCATTATTCGCCGAAATATTGCGTCACAATACCGAAAATATTACAGAATTGTCGAACGAAATCATCTCCAATTTGGTCAAATTTTTGAATGCAAACCAAGGCGGCATTTTCATTCTGAACGATTCGGACAAAAACAATATTCACCTTGACCTGCTTGGTTCTTATGCTTACAATCGCAAAAAATTTCTGAATAAATCCGTTAAGCCCGGTGAAGGTTTGGTTGGTGCTGTTGCTCTGGAAAAATATACACTATACCTAACCGACATACCGGACGAATACATTGAAATAGAGTCCGGTACCGGAAGTTCAAATCCGAAATCATTATTGATTGTTCCCTTGAAAATAGAAAACAATATTCTCGGTATTTTGGAATTAGCCTCGTTTAATACTATTGAAAAATACGAGATAAATTTGGTGGAAAAAATTGCGGAAAGTATTGCCTCTACCCTATCCACAGCACGCATTAATACACGAACGGCAGAACTTTTGGAGCAATCGAATAAACAAGCCGCCCGAATGCGTGAACAGGAAGATGAAATGATACGAAATTATACCAACCTGAAATCGAATCTTGAAGAGAGCGACAAACGTGAGATTTTGTTGAAAGATACCCTTCAAAATATGGAGAAAACATATAAAATATTAGAAGAACGAGAAAGAGAATATGATAAAGAAATAAAATATTTGAACGAAGAAAATAAAAATAAAGTTAAAAAAATTCTTGATGATGAAGTTTTTATAAAAGAATTAATAGATTCCAACAGCGGAGCATTAATTGTTGCAGATGAAGAATATAAGATAAAATTTTTCAACAAAGCAGCTCAAAATTTATTCGGTTACAATTTCACAGAAATTATCGGTAGGAATTTCAGTGTTATTTTCACCGATGAACTCGTGAAAAAATATACCACAAAAACCGGTCAGTTCATTTTAAAAGGTTCGGATTTAGTAAATAAAATAATACAAATACCAATTGTAAGAAAGGACAGAACGCTTCAAATTGTTGAATTTACGCTTCATTTATCTGAAAAAGAGGGTCGAACACACTATTTATTTTTTATCAAAGATATTTCGACAGAGCTGGAATTAAAGAAAGAAAGATTACAGATAATGGAAAACATGATGTCGAAAGAATTTGAATACGAAGTAAAAATAGAGCGTCTTGAACGTGCTTTGACAGATGCAAAATTAGAATTGCCATTAGAAACAGAAACCGATGAAATTATTAAATGGTCGAATGCTTTAAGTATCAATTTAAACATTATCGACCAACAACATAAAAAATGGATAGAAATCATTAATAATTTTTACCGCGAATTTAAAAGAGGCAGAGAAGGACAAGATCTCGGGAAGAATTTTAAGGAACTTACAGATTATACCGATTATCATTTCAGCTTTGAAGAAAAGTATATGGCTGATTTTAAATACGAAGATTTTGAAGAACACAAACAAAAACATGCAGTTTTTCTTGAACAAATACGTAAATATCGATTAGAATTTGACGAAGGAAAACAAGATGTTGCATATCATTTGCTCGGATTTTTGAGAAAATGGGTTAAAATTCATATTTCGGAAGACGATTTCTCGTATTCTCCGCTTTTTAGGAAAAACGGTTTAACTTAATAATTATTCACCCCAACGTTTGAATTGCGTTTGGAAACCGCTCAAATCTAAAATGCGATTAACTACGGTATCCACAAGTTCGTTTATCGAAACAGGTTTGCTATAAAAGGAAGGTGAAGCCGGAAAGATGATTCCTCCTGCTTCACTTAATTTTTTCATGTTTTTAAGATGAATCAAATTCAAAGGAGTTTCGCGGGTAATAAGGATTAACTTTCGGCGTTCTTTTAAAAAAACATCTGCTGCTCGCGTAATTAAATCGTTGGAAATTCCGCCGGAAATTCTTCCCAACGTGCCCATGGAACACGGACAAATGAGCATGGCATCGTATTTAGCCGACCCGGAAGCAAACGGCGCATCGAACGAATGATTGTTCCAAATTTTAAATTGATATTTATCTGCATCAAACGCCCCAATTTCGTGCTGCCACACTTCTTTCCCGGAGTCGGAAAATACCACATCAACACGTTGGATTTGTTGCCGAATTTCAGGGACATTTAATTTCTCGAACAATCTTTGGGCATAAATAGAGCCGCTGGCACCGGTAACAGCAATGACAATCTTCATGTGCAGAATAAATTATTTGATATTGTAGCGTAGTCCAATCGACAAATCTTTGTTAAACCAATTTACGTTATCGGTTCGTATCGTGATAACAGAAAAACTGTATCTCAAAGTCAGTCCCAATTTTTTGAAAAAACGGAAATCTGCTTCAAGAATGGGTTCAATATCGTAATTACGAAGTTGGTATGTGTTTTCGGCAAGTTCCTGAGCTTGACCATACATTTTGCTGCTGAAAAGATAAGCAGGAGCTATTCCTCCGGAAATCGAAATCTTTTTGAGAACCTGATATCGCAATAAAAATGGCACTTCTACGTAATTTAAAACTGTTTTGAATTCTTCAAATTTGCTGCCATCGGCATTTTCTATTTGCTTAACAGCACCTTTCCCAATGTAATACATTTCGGCACCGATGCTGAATTTTTCGGACAAAGGGTAATCGACAAATAAACCCGCCAAGACCCCTACTTTATTGAATCCGCGTTGTGTATCTCCGTCAATTTGTCCGCCGTTTAAACCTGCAACAATTCCGCCGCGGAAATTTTGGGAATAAGAAGCGAAAAAAAACAGTATCAAAACAGAGGTTAAAAAACCGGAAAAGATGTAATTATTTTTCATTATTTGTTTATACTTTATTTATAATAATGTTCAACAGGTCGATTTGAATTTTTTGTATTTCAAAAAGTTCTTGTTGTTGGTTGATAATAAAATGGTCCATTTTTTCGTGTAAGGTACGAATTTCAATTTCGGCTTTCAGGTTTATCATGTAATCTTTCTTCGAGCGGTCTCTGTCCTTTTCTTCCTGCCGATTCTGACTCATCATAATAACAGGCGCTTGCAGAGCTGCAAGGCACGACAAAATGAGGTTTAGAAGGATAAACGGATAGGGGTCGAACCCCTTATTTACAAGCCATAGGATATTGACAGAAATCCAAATAAAAATAAATATACCGAAAGAAATAATAAATGTCCAGCTACCGCCGAATGATGCCACTTTATCGGCAATTCGTTGCCCCAAAGTGAGGATTTGTTTTTCTTCTCCGTCGATTTTGTCCGACAAAGTGTTGTTATTTGTAACCGAGTTTAATACAGTATTTTCCAATTCCGACAGTTTCCCGACTTCTTTCTCCAAATAATCCGAAATTGCATCTCCTCGATACTTATTTAGTTCGTTTTGAGAGATGTAATGATCTTTTGTAAAATGAGGAAATTCTTTTTGAATTATTTTCAGAATAGAATTTCTTATTGTTTTTGCTGATATTTTTTCGGAAATAGGAAATACTTTATCTGAAATATCACTTCGAAATGTTTCCATACTGTTTTGTGTTATTTATCATAAAATAATATAACAATATTTATCTGATTTGCAAAAATTTGGGCACAATTTATTTATCAGCCAAAACAAAATCTAATTGACGTTTTTGAATGTTTGCCCGAACGATTTGAATGTTTAGTTTATCGCCAAGTTGGTACCTGAGTCGTTTTCTTTGTCCGGTGAGACAATAGCTTTTTTCGTCGTAAACATAATAATCGTCGTCGAGGTCGCGAATAGAAATCATGCCTTCGATTTTATTTTCCGAAATTTCGATATACAACCCGCGTTCGGCAACGCCTGTAATAACTCCTTCGTAAATCGAACCAAGGCGTTCCTGCATAAATTCTACTTGTTTGTATTTAATGGAAGCCCTTTCTGCCATGGCGGACTGCTGTTCGGAGTCGGAATTTTGTTTACAAATCAGCTCAAAAGTTTCCTTAGAAACCGAGCTTCCGTTTGCCAAATATCTATCAAGCAAACGATGCACCATCATATCCGGATAACGCCGAATGGGTGAAGTAAAATGAGTGTAATATTCGAAAGCCAGACCGTAATGCCCGATGTTATCGGTTGAATATTCAGCTTTTGCCATCGAACGCACTGCTAATTGTTCGACAATGTTTTGTTCGGGTTTTCCTTTTACTTTGGCGAGCAACTCGTTGAGCGAGGCTGCAATTTCTTTTTCGTTGCTCAATTTTAATTTGTAACCGAATTGTTTGATGAAACCGGAAAAATTGTTGAGTTTTTGCATATCGGGTTCATCGTGAATGCGATATACGAATATTTTTGGAGTTTGATTTGTGCGTCGTCCGACAAATTCGGCTACTTTTTTATTAGCCAGAAGCATAAATTCTTCTATTAATTTATTTGAATCTTTTGCTTCTTTGAAGTAAATCGAAAGAGGTTTTCCATCGGGAGCGATGTTGAATTTTACTTCCACCTTATCGAAAGAAATTGAATTGTTTCGGAATCGGTCTTCTCGCAATTTTTTTGCTAAATCGTTCAATATCAAAAGCTCATTGGCAAAATCGCCTTGTCCGGTTTCTATAATTTGTTGAGCTTCTTCGTATGAAAAGCGTCTGTCGGATTTAATGACGGTTCGCCCAAACCACGAATGTTTGATATGTGCCTGTTTATCTAATTCAAAAACAGCAGAATACGTGAGTTTTTCTTCATCGGGACGCAGAGAGCAAATGAAATTCGACAGCCGTTCGGGCAACATCGGAACTGTTCTATCAACCAAATAAACCGAAGTTCCGCGTTGTACGGCTTCTTTGTCTATTTCGGAATTTGGTTGTACATAATGAGTTACATCGGCAATGTGAATGCCAATTTCATAATTTCCGTTTTCGAGCAAACGATAGGAAAGAGCATCATCGAAATCTTTGGCATCGTGCGGGTCGATGGTAAAGGTGGTGATTTTTCGAAAATCTTTGCGTTTGGCAATTTCTTCTTCTGTAATTCCGGGTTCGATTTTTTCGGCAAGCAAATTCAGATGTTCCGGAAATTTATAAGGCAAATTAAATTCTGCCAAAATGGCGTGCATTTCTGTATTGTTTTCGCCGGGGCGTCCAAGAATATCAATGACAGTTCCGGTTGGATTTTTCGACATCGAAGTCCATTCAGTTATCTGAACCACAACCTTATCGCCGTGTTTTGCTTCTTTGAGGTTTTGATTTGGAATGAAGATGTCGTAGGTCATTCTTCGGTCTGTGGGGTCGAGAAAAGCAATACCTTTTTGAATTTGAATGATGCCTACAAAATCTGTTTTTGCACGTGTAATCACTTCAACCACTTCACCTTCCGGGCGGCGTTTTTTTTGTCGTGCCCAAATCAGAATATCCACAGTATCTCTGTGCAGAGCACAGTTAAGGTTTTGCCGAGCAACGAAAACATCTTCCTGCATATCCGGAATGCTCACATAGGCATCACCGCTCATGGTCATGTCCACAATGCCACGTATGAGCGAGCCGGAAGCCAAGAATTTGAATTTTCCGGTATAAACTTCTTCGATTTTTTCTTGGTCTTTGAGCTCATACAAAACTTCAACAATCAATTCTCTCAACCGTTCGTCTTTGATATCGAATCGTTTGGCAATTTGTTTGTAGTTGAATGTTTCGGTGGGTGCACTTCGCAAGAGTGTGAGTATGAGTTTGTACAAGGTTTTTCGGTTATATCCGGGTAAGGATTCTTTGTTTTTTTTGTGTTTTTTTGGCATTGTTTTGCTTTTTTTATGTGATAATTTTTTGATTTTTAAATTTAATGATGTGTTGCTATTCTCGACAGTAAATTGGTTTGCTATTGTTGTTAATCTATTTCGGATTCTCCTATTTTAATCAAGATGTCGTTAAGTAGTTTTTTTGAAAAATACCTACCAACCAAAATTGATTTCTCAAATATTGGATTTAACTCAGTTAATAATCCCTTTTGCTTTGAGTCAAGAAGTAAACCCAATGTTCCAATACAATTAATGTTTAGAGATTCTGCTACAAATCTGGCTTTTTTATCATCAATCAGTAAATAGTCAGCATGATATATTGCATGTTATGCGTTTTATTATCATTATTTTATGTATTTTTCAAACGGTTTCACGAATTTAGTAATCATGTCATTTGAACGTTTTTTTGCTTGTGCTACAAAATGCTTTAAGTATCCCTTTGTCCAATTTTGGCTTGTTCCTTTGTATCTTTGGTCTAAATCGCTGACATGAAATTGTATTTGCATAGCTGCTGCCCAATTAATGTATAAATTTGCAGGGTCTGTTTTAAACAGATTAACGTAATGAGTATCTTTACAAATCAACAAATCTTTTTCTAAAAGCCAATCAATCTCGAAATAGTTGATACTGAAATTATCAAATTCTTCGTTATCAATCATTTTTGCACAAAGTTGAGCCAATTTATATGCAGAAATTATATTTGGCGGTTGTGCTGATTTTGATACATTTCTTGTTTTAATGTCAATTATTTCATAGAAATTATCTTTGACAACCAAAATATCCGCTGTGTCATTTTGTTTTTCGTCGAATGGATTTTCTAAACTCCATTTGTCAGTCGCATTTTTACCACGACTTAACAAAAACATTACAGTTGGTGAATTAAACAAATTATTTCGTTCTTCAACTCCAATTGCTGTTGGATTTTTGCTAAATAAAAAATTCAAATATTCGTATTGACGAAACGTATTTTTCGGAAATTGTTTTTTGATTGCAGAATATACGTGTTTGTCAAATGGTTCACCTGCTGCATGTCCCGATAATGTTCCCGAAATTGGTTTTTGAACCGAACTTCCTTTGATAGTTTTTTGTAATGCTTTAAAATCTATTATCATATTGTTATTCAAAAAGTATGTCTATCAGATTATTGATTTCTTGTATTAAATTTTCATTTTTCGTTTCAATCAATGATTGACAAGTTTCTGTAATCTGATTATGAATTAATATTTCTTCTTCATTTTTCCAGTCAATTGCACGAAATGGAATACTTGTAATTGGTTTTTCCGAAAATTCAACAATGTTTCCTTTTACAATTCCATTGATTTTTAACCAATCAAAAGTTCTGTAATTATTTAATAAGCTCAAAATATATTCAATGCTTTCTTTTGTAGTTTCTTTTTTGAAAATAGCAGTTACATCTTGCGTTGGATAAATTCCACTTTCGACAAGTGCAAAACGAAAATAATTTTTATTTGAAATTCGTTCTTTGCAAGGAACAAAAATTCGTTTTTCGTTGCGACTGAACAAATTAAAACTACGTGGAAAAACCCACTGCCAATAAGGAATTACACGATTATATTGATAACGATTTTCTAAATCTGTTTTAAAAGGTTGCAAATGTTCATAAAAACTTGGGAAATTTTGCTTTATTTCGTCTTCTGTGAAATTTTCTGAAATGTAAAGATATTTTGTAATATTTTCGTAGTAATACGGTTTTATATCTTTGGCTTTAACAACTTGCAAAACTGATTTTTTTTCGTTTTCGTTAAGTAAATGTCCGTTTAATTGAAATGCTTTATCAAGTCCGCTTACTAAGCCGTTTCCAATATCGCAAAAATCACCGATTGTATGATATTCTATTTCTGTATTATCAGCAAATAATGATGCTTTTTTTGTTGCCTTTTTGCAATTGTTTTCTAATATTTTTAATTCTTCTTTAATTTCATCAGTGCATAATAGCCAACGTTCATTTGTTTTAAATTGGGATATAGTTATATGCTCAATATTTTCTGTTGGTGTTTTATGTTTTAAATTATTTAATGTTTCAATTGTAAGTTTTTGATTTACATAATATTTTGAAACATCAATTGTTTGTTTTGTTTGTTTGGATTTTATGTATTTGAAAATTATTATTGAAACGGTTACTTTGTCAAAAATTGGTGTTTCGTTGAAATGATAGATTTTTTCGAAATACCCGTTTTGAACCATATAATTTCGTAAAGTAATGGAATGTGTTGTATTTAACCAATATTCAGGGCAAATAAAAATAAGCTGCCCGTTTTCGTTTAACAATTCAATTGATTTTAAAATGAAAATATACAAATAATCACAAAGTGAATTAAAATATTTATTCCACAACCGGTTTGTTAAAAGTTCGTTTTTTAACTCGGTTTCTAAATTTTTCCAACGTATATATGGCGGATTTCCAATAATTAAATCAAATTTTTCTTTAATATCAGCGGTTACAAAACTTTCGTATTTTACAAAAGAAAATTGTTTTGCAATAGAATCGTCTATTTCATAAGCAGATAAATTATTAAATCCCTTTTTTTGCAACAAATCCAAAAAAACACCTTCGCCGCAAGAAGGTTCTAAAATCTTTGCATTATTTTGAATATCAGATAAATCAATCATAAAATCCGCCACAATTTTGGGCGTAAAATATTGACCGTACTTATTTTTTGAATTTTGCTGTATCAATTTTTCCATAATGCAAAATTAGCCTATTATTTTAATCATTGCAATTTGCTTCGTGTTTCATTTTAGTTCCAACTAACGTAAACCATAAATCATTGAAAATCATTATTTAAGTCGAATCCT
>DYMH01000052.1 GCA_020721645.1 Draconibacterium orientale | reverse complement strand
CATCAACACATCAACACATCAACACATCAACACATCAACACATCAACACATCAATAAAAGTATAATTAAAGTAGGAGGAACCAAACAATAAAGAAAGCAATTAAAAAAAGCGATGATATACGAGATAAATTTCGTATTAACGAAGAGATTCGAGTTCGCACGGTTAGAGTCGTCGGAGAAAATATAGTGTCCGATATTTATTCCATAGAAGCAGCCCAAAAAATGGCTGATGATTTGGGTTTGGATTTAGTAGAAATTTCGCCCGGTGCAGAGCCTCCTGTTTGCAAAATAACGGATTACCAAAAGTTTTTATATCAGCAAAAAAAGAAACAAAAAGAACTTAAAGCAAGGCAAACAAAAGTTGTGGTGAAAGAAATACGGTTCGGTCCGAATACCGATTCGCACGATTTTAATTTTAAATTGAACCATGCGAAAAGTTTCCTGCAAGAAGGTGCAAAAGTTAAGGCTTTTGTGTTTTTTAAAGGACGTTCGATTGTTCACAACGAACAAGGCGAAATTCTGTTGTTACAGTTTGCCCAAGAATTGGAAGACTTAGGAAAGGTAGAACAAATGCCAAAATTAGAAGGAAAGCGAATGACGATGTTCATTACTCCCTTGAAAAAATAATATCGCAAAAACGAATGAGTTGCTTGATATTCAGTTTATTAACACATTAAATTTTAAAAATTCAGAATCATGCCAAAAATGAAGACCAACTGCGGTGCAAAGAAGAGATTCAAACTCACCGGCACAGGTAAAATTAAGCGAAAACACGCTTTTGCAAGACACATTCTTACAAAAAAATCGACAAAGCGAAAAAGAAATCTGTCGTACTTTACCATTGTTCACAAAACAGATGAAAAAAGTATTCTCAGACTTTTAGCAATGAAGTAAAAATTGGCTGAAAAGCCGCGAACAAGGAGCTTTTAAGTTTTTCTTCGGAAAACGCTTCGGTTCGAAATCAACAGTTAATAACCCAAACAAACAGCACAATAAAGAGTCGAAAGACCGCTTTTGTTTAAAAAATTCAAATTTATGCCAAGATCAGTAAATGCAGTAGCATCGAGAGCCAGAAGGAAAAAAATTCTGAAAAGAACCAAAGGTTACTTCGGGCGAAACAGAAATGTATGGACCGTTGCCAAAAACGTGTACGAAAAAGGTTTGGTACACGCATTCAGCGGACGTAAACAAAAAAAGAGAAATTTCAGAAGCCTGTGGATTCAAAGAATCAACGCCGGCGTGAGAGAGTATGACATGTCGTATTCTGAATTTATCGGTAAATTGAATAAAAAAGGCTTACAACTCAACCGTAAAGTGTTGGCTGATTTAGCAATGAATCACCCAAAAGCTTTCGAAGCTGTGGTGAAAGCAGTAAAATAATTACAACAGTAAACTCATTCGTTGGAAACTGTCCGGAAAGTTAAATTGACTTTTTGGGCAGTTTTTTTATTGAATAGATAAAAAAAATCAACCTTACTCAGAAAAAAATATGGGACTTTCGACACATAATGTAAAACAAATGGCTCGGGGATATTTAATGTATCAACTTGCAAAAAGAGGATTTATGATACAGTTGACCGACAGTAGATTTCCCAAGTATGACATGTTGGTTGTAAGTCCAAACAATAAACATTTTGGCATTGATGTCAAGGGGCAAAGAACTAAAAATTTTTGGCGTTTTAAAGAACCGATGCCAAATGAAGAAATGTATTATGCTTTTATTTATGTTCCTGAAAATGAAAGTCCAAGAGTTTTTATAATAGACAACAAGGAAGCTGCAAAACTATGGAACGATTATAAAACTCAAATTGAATCAAAAGGAAATGTAAAAGAAAACGATTATATATGGGGAATTAATTGGACAACTGTGTTTGATTATGAAGATAATTACAAAGTTTTACCTGAATAATAGATTGTTGATTTGCTCATGCACCACGGTTATTTATTTTCATTAATATTTTTTGTAAATTTGTGAAAAATATCATAAAATGGAAACAACTATAAAAAAAGACATCGATATCATTGAAACAAAAAAAATTCAATTAATTTCGATTATTACACAAGTTTACAACATTGATTTACTTGTATCTATTGAGAATTTACTACTAAATTCAAAAACAGATTGGTGGGCAACAATCAACAAATCAGAGAAAGATGCAATTGATGAGGGATTGAATGACATCAAATCCGGCAATGTGTTTTCTCATCAACAAGTAATTCAGGAAATTAATAATCGTTATACAGATTTATAGACGTGAAATATTCGATAAAGGGGGCGGAAAAATCGAAAGACGATTTCATACTGATAATTGACTATTCCATTTTGCCGCTTCTTTTAAATCATTCTGAGCCTGTTCTTTAATGATATCGATGAAAAAAGATACAATTACAAAATTTTATACACCGCAGAAACAGATTTTATTGTAATCCATTCCGTTTTCGATTGCAGACAAAATCCGCAAAAATTAGAAAATTTGAAAGTATGAAACGTCCATGATTTTAGCAAATCACAAAAGAGCATGATTATATTAAAAAATCAAGCTGACAGTGCAAAGCTAATAGAATGCACGGTTTTGCTGTCGCAAAAATATGCAGCCAAAATAAAATATAAACACATGAAATTATTTGCCTTATTTTAGTAACTTTGAGCATAATATAAAATTGTTAAAATTTATGGAAAATCAAAGTGAAATAACTTTAAATCAAAACAATGATAGTGAAATAAATGTTGATAAAATTGTTAATTAAAGACAATGGATAATAGATACGCAATTGAAATAGTTGATAAATATATATCATTCTTGGTTCGTGAACAAAATTTGAATTTGTATCAAGTTTATTTATTTGGCTCGTATGCGAAAAACATTCAAAATCAAGATAGTGATATCGATGTGGCAATTGTTTTTCAAAATTTGGAAAATAGATTAGATATGCAATTAAACCTGATGAAGTGGAGACGTAAATTTGATTTATCAATTGAACCGCATCCTTTCGATAAATCGGATTTCAACGTCAATAATCCATTTGCCTACGAAATAATTAAAACAGGGGTGAATTTAACGATTTAAAATCACTATTGTCCGGTAAAAAAAACAGAACGCAGATACTTCGATAAACTCAGCACAAGTAACGCTGATAATTACGATTTTATAAGACATTAATTATCAGCGTAAATCATCAATATCTTAAATAGTCAGCGTAGCTTTTTTTTGTATTTTAAAATCCACCTTCGGTTTTAAAATCGTCATAATAACAGCATTACTTTCAATGCTTTAAGGAGATTTTCAAAATATTAATCGGTTACTAATGAATTTTAAACGTAAAACTGTTTAATAAAGTAAACTTTGGATTACTTTTCAGTCTGTTTTTTTGAACATCAAAATCCATTTTTTACTTTTCACTTTATACTTTCAACTTTTAATTTGATATGAAACTTGCACTCATCGGCTACGGAAAAATGGGCAAAGAAATTGAAATCATCGCCCGCGAACGACATCACGAAGTTGTTTTGATAATAGATAAATACAATCCGGACGATTTTACCGTCGGAAATTTAAAATCTGCCGATGTTGTAATCGAATTTACGCAGCCCGACACAGCTTTCGACAATTATTTGAAGTGCTTCGAAGCCAAAATTCCTGTTGTTTCGGGAACAACAGGCTGGCTGAGCCGGTTCAGCGATTTGGAAAAAAAATGCCTCGAAACCGGAAACACATTTTTCTATGCCTCGAATTTCAGTTTGGGAGTGAATCTGTTTTTCAAACTCAATCGACAATTGGCAAAACTGATGAATCCGTACAAAGATTATCATGTAAAAATTACGGAAACACATCACACCGAAAAAAAAGATGCACCGAGCGGAACTGCTGTTACGTTGGCAAAAGATTTAATTGATATTTTTGAACACAAAAACGGTTTTGTGAACTCGGAAACCGAAAATTCGGAACTTTTACCCATAATTTCGTTAAGAAAAGTTAATATTCCCGGCATTCATACCATAACTTACGAATCGGACGTTGATATTCTTGAAATCAGCCACAGCTTGAAAAACAGAAAGAGTTTAGCTCTCGGAGCAGTTTTGGCAGCCGAATTTGTTCTCGGTAAAAAAGGAATTTTCGGCATGAATGATTTGTTAAAAATCTGAAAACGATTTTTATAAAACCGGAAACAATTTATATCTTGCGACGCAAAGTGAAGAACTAAAAACTAAAAGTAAAAAATGAAGGTATACTTTGATTGGTTGATTTTTTGATGTGCTGATATGCTGATTGCTTTTAATATCAAATAGATAAACAATTTGTAAAACGCAATTTATGACCGTGCTTAGTATATATCTTCATTTCCACATTTCCTAATTTTCAAATTTTAATAAAAAAAAATAAATGGAACCTTTAAAAAGAGCCAAATTTTCAGAATTAATAAAAAATAAGTACTTCAAATTCGGATTTTGGACATTCGTATTTATTCTTTTTGTACTGTGGATAGGAAGTTTTTGGTTACTGCTTGTTATTCCGATAATATACGACTTTTATGTTTCAAATAAAGTTAATTGGACATTTTGGAAAAAACGCGATTTAGTAAAAAAATCAAAAATGATTGAATGGATTGATGCTGCCGTGTTTGCAATAATCGCAGCAACTATTATTCGCATGTTTTTTATCGAAGCCTTTACCATTCCTACATCATCGATGGAAAAAAGCCTTTTGGTAGGCGATTATTTGTTTGTAAGCAAAGTGAGCTACGGACCAAAAATGCCCAACACGCCGCTTTCGTTTCCGTTTGCACATCATACTTTACCGCTTACAAAAAGCACGAAATCATATCTCACTTGGATACAAGCACCTTACCGAAGATTAGCCGGTTTGGAAGAAGTTAAAAATGACGATGTGGTTGTATTCAATTTCCCGGAAGGCGACACGGTTTGCATAGAAGACCAAAATCAAAGCTATTATTCGATTATTCGCCAAAAAGCCGACCAACTGAAACAACAAGATTTTTACGAAAAAGTAAAATTACAATCCGACAATTATTATTATTCGGTTGCCCGCGATATGGTTTTGAAAAATTATACACTCACAATTCGCCCTGTCGATAAAAAAGAAAATTACATCAAACGTTGCGTTGCCATACACGGCGATTCGCTGGAAGTGAAGCACGGCGTGGTTCATATCAACGGAAAACCACAGCGTGATATAGAAAATATGCAATACAAATATTATCTGAAAACGAAAGACAAAGGATTAAATGTCATGGTTTTAGAAGATATGGGCGTCAGTCAGGAAGATTTACGCGGTGCACGTGTTTCGGAAGTAGAATATTTTCTGCCCTTAACAACTGCTATGGTTACTGAATTAAAAAACAATCCTGCCGTTTTGGAACTCAAACGCTGGGAAGCACCCGCAGGCGAACGAGCAACATATATTTTTCCGTTCAACAGTCGCTACAATTGGAACGAAGATAATTTTGGTCCGCTCTATATTCCGGAAGTTGGAAAAACCATACATCTCGACACACTAAACCTGCCTCTTTACCGCAGAGCCATTGAAGTTTACGAGAAAAATAAATTAGAAATTAAAGAAGGGAAAATATTTATAAACGGCACGCAAACCGATTCGTACACTTTTAAAATGAACTACTATTTTATGATGGGCGACAGCCGCCACAACTCAGCCGATTCACGCTTTTGGGGCTTTGTTCCCGAAGATCATGTTGTTGGTAAAGCGTTGTTTATTTGGTGGTCTGTCAGTCCCGACAAAGGCATTTTCAGAGGCGGACTGCGTTGGAACAGAATTTTCAGCGGAATTAATTAGGAATTAGGAATCACTTTCAGGCTTATGAAATGAAAACAGGAAATGTATTGCAAGAGAAAACTTATGCTTTTTCTGTCAGAGTTGTTAATGCGTATAAGTATTTGGTTGAAGAAAAGAAAGAGTATGTTCTTTCCAAACAATTTCTACACAGTGGAACATCAATCGGAGTAAATGCAGAAGAAGCTTTGGGCGGATAAAGTGAAAAAGATTTTTATGCCAAGCTAAATATTGTTTACAAAGAATCGCGTGAAACGCATTATTGGATAAGACTTTTAAAAGATACAGATTTTTTTGATGAAATACACGCTCAATCATTACTAACCGATTGTGAAGAAATACTTAAAATAGTCGGTTCAATTATAAAAACGATTAAAATGAAACTTAACACCTAATTCCTAATTCCTAATTTTAAATTAATTACTTGATTGAAAAATAAAATATTCACTTGGATATTTCCACTCCTAACAGCTTTAATCGTAATTGTTGCGATTAGAGCTTTTTGGCTTTTTACCATAGAATATCACGGTTCGACAATGTCGCCGGATTTAAGCAACGGCGATATTGTCCTTTGTTCCCGAACAGCAGAAATCGAACGCTGCGATAAAATTTATTTTGTTGAAAATGACACAGTTTCGGGAACAATTGTACGACTGCTTGCAAAAGCCGGCGATACACTCCAAATTTTTGAAGGCAGAGTGTTTGTAAACAAGCTCGAATATATTGTAACTAATACGACAGAACGATATCGAATTATAAGTCGCATTCCGCTGAAAAAAGATTCACTTCGTTTGCTGCCTCTCAATAACAATGGTTTTTATCAGGCAGAAATGACACAAGCCGAAGCAACACGAATTTCAAAACTTCCTCATCTGAGAATTAAATCAAAATATTTTGAAAAAAATATCAATCAAAGAAATATATTTCCGCATTCGTACCGCTACGCATGGAACTCGTCATTTTTCGGTCCGCTGATTATTCCCCGAAAAAACAGCAGCATAAAAATTACGGTTGAAAATTATCGACTGTATTCCGAAGTGATAAAAAAATATGAGAATCACAACATCGAAATAATAAAAGGTAAAATTTATATCGATGAAAAAATATCAACAAATTATACCTTTCAAAACAATTATTTTTTTGTTCTCAACGACAATCGCACCAATACCCACGATTCGAGAGAATATGGTTTTTTACCGGAAAGTACCATAAAAGGCAAAGTTATTGCTTTGATTTATGATGCAAATAGTAAACGGTCATTTGATATTATCGGTGAAGATATTTTTGATTTTTCGGAACAATGATGTTATGTAATGGTTAATGAAGTAATAATTTGATTTTGAAAAGAATACGGACATTTTGATATACAAATAAATATGTCCGATTACTTATATTTCATGTAACAAAACAAAAAAATATGTTGCGTTGATATTGCTTTTCTTCGATTATAGTTTATTTTTGTAAAGAATCAATTTCACCAAAAATTTAAAAATACAACTTTCCGAAATAAAGTAATTTTGATAATAAAAGGAAAATAAGTACATTGGTTGCATATTTATCAACATCGAAATGTTAAAACTTAAAATACAAGGAAAATTATTTGTTTACATATTAAGCACGGCAGTAATCATATATGCCATTGCTTTTGGCTACTTAATTAAAGTAATGTTGAGCGATGCCAAAGAAAATGCCATCAAATTGACCGATGAAACAGCCCAACGTTACGCCGAAATTACACAGTCGGAATTTGAACGCTATTTTGTGGTTGCCCAAACACTCACCCAAAGCATAAAAAACTACCCCAATGTTTCCGATGATTTACGCCTTAAAATATACAACCCAATGTTGAAAGAAGTTTTGATGAACAATCAAAATTTTATTGCAGTATGGAGTTCTTGGGAGCGTCAATACATCGAAAGCGGATACAATAAAGATTACGGTCGCATTCGATTTGCATACTATAATCAAGGCGGCTATACGGGTTCTCTCATCGATACTCTCGATTCGGAAGGCGACCGAATCGGCAGCATGTATTATACCTTGAAAATAAAGCCGGAAGAGAAATTAACAGAAGCTTATATCGACAGCTATCGTAAAAATGATTCGCTACGAATGGCAACAATTGTTGTTCCGATTTTGTATAACGGTAATTTTGCCGGATTAACCGGAATTGATATTTCACTCGACCAATTTCAACGGATTACCGAACAAATAAAACCCTACGAAAATTCTCAAACCTTTCTTATTTCCAACAGCGGCAATTTTATTGCATCGAGCGATGCACAATTCATTGATAAGTCGATTTCGGATTACTTTACAGGCAATTCTATCGGCAAACTTCAAAACATTATTTTAAACGGCGAAAAATACACATTTTTTTCCACCCTTCAGAATAATGAATACTACATCAGTTTTTATCCTCTGAAAATCGGAAATTCGAGCTCCCCATGGTCAATAGCTATTGCAGTGCCGGTTGATTCGATAATGGACAAAGTTCGAGTTTCAACAATAATAACCATTTTGGTGGCTTTGCTTGGACTCATTCTTTTGGCATCTGTTATTTTAATATTTTCAAAACGATTGACAAAACCATTAATAAAAACAACCGCACTTGTTCACGATATTGCCAACGGTGATATAGCAGCTGCGAAAAAATTGACGGTCGAATCGCATGATGAAATATCGGATATGCGACTGTCGGTGAACAATTTAATCGATAATTTGAATACCACGGCTCGATTTGCAATTGAAATTGGGAAAGGCAATTTGGATTGGCAATATCAACCACAAAACGAAAAAGACATTCTGGGCAATTCTCTTATGGGAATGCGCGAAAGTTTGAAAAAAGCTACCGAAGAAGATGCCAAACGCCGCGAAGAAGACCGAAAACTCAATTGGGCAACACTTGGTGCAGCACAGTTTGCAGAAATATTACGCAACAACACCGAAAATTTAGAAGATTTTGCCTACTCAATTATCAAAAATTTAGTGAAATATATTGATGTAAATCAGGGCGGAATCTTTATTATTAACGAAAACGACCCCAAAGATAAATTTATAGAATTAGTTTCGAGTTACGCTTTCGACCGCCGCAAAATGCTGCTAAAACGCATTCCGATGGGAGTTGGTTTGGTAGGTCGCTGTATTTTGGAAAAAGAAACCATTTACATGACTAAAATTCCAAACGACTATATCAACATCACTTCGGGTTTGGGCGAAAATAATCCAACCCAATTATTGATAGTCCCTTTAATGTTCAACAACGAAATTTTTGGTGTTGCAGAACTCGCTTCTTTTCAGGAAATTGAGAATTATCGAATTAAATTTGTTGAAAAAATAGGTGAAAGCATCGCTTCTACTCTATCAACCGTGAAAATTAACATTCAAACTGCCAAACTTTTACGCGAAACCAAGCTAAAATCGGAAGAAATGGCTTCGCAGGAAGAAGAAATCAGGCAGAATATGGAAGAAATGCAGTCCTCGCAGGAAGAGCTCAATGGGCAGGTTCGCGAATTATCGGTGATGTTGAAAGCAGTTGTTTCAGCCTCATATCTGGTTGAATATGATATGAATGGCATCATCACCGACATCAGCCAAAAATATCTCGATTTTTTAAAACGTCAAAAGGAAGAGATTATCGGAAAATTTCAGGGAAGTTTTAGCTCGGAACCTCAAAATATTGAATTTTTCAATAATTTCTGGGACCAAATGCGTGCAGGTATTCCCAAACGCTATTTTCAGGAACTTTTTATTGATGGAAAACATTACAAAATTACAGGGAATTATTCTCCTTTGCTTACGCCGGACGGTTTGCCCTACAAAGTGGTAAATATTGATGAAATTGAAGCAATTTAGATTGTCTTACGGTAATTGTTTCAAAATTCAGTTTCAAAAATATATTTTTTCCAATGGCAAACAATACTTCTCAACACATACTCAACACGTCTGCTAATTTATTGGGTTTTTGCCTTTTCGTTATCACTTCCTTACACATCACAAATTTGGCAGAAACACACATTATTGATGAGCTGACTTCTTGTATTGCAGTTTTGCTCACAGCCTCCGCCATTTTTTCCTTCTCTTCGATTCGGACTTCAAACCTGAAAAAGGAAAAGAAATTTGAAAGCATCGCCGATTTTTTATTCATAGCCTCCCTGCTCGGAATTTTTGTTATTATTTTACTGATTTCTTTAAACTTTATCAAATAGTTCAATTCTTTCAAAAAAAAAACTCGCCTTTCGACGAGTTTCATATTTTTTTATTCCGTTATCATGCGTTTTTCTTTGATACGGGCTTTTTTACCTGTTAATTCTCTGAAATAGAATATTCTGGCTCGTCGAACTTTACCTTTTTTATTCATTACAATTTCGCTGATAAAAGGCGATTGTACCGGGAAAATTCTTTCGACACCAACACTGCCGGACATTTTACGTACGGTAAAAGTTTCGGTTATGCCGCTTCCTTTTCTTTGGATGACAACACCTCTGAAATTTTGAATTCGTTCTTTGGTTCCTTCAATAATTTTATAACTAACCGTAATGGTATCTCCGGCTGAAAATTCGGGAAATTTAGTTTCTTTTGCAAAAGCATTTTCTGCTACGCTCATTAAGTTCATCGTACATATATTTTAATGGTTCCTGTTTCTCTTTTGAGGCTGCAATGTTACGATATTTTTTATATTTATACAAATATTTGTTCAGGTTTATTTAAACATTTTTTTAATCGCATAAATATTTTCTAAATATGAAGGTTTGAATATTCACAAATATCAGTTTAAAAATCTGATTATCATGTTATTTCAATTTAGTGTATCACCAAATATAGAATTCTATTTATCAAAACTCCTAATTCCCAATTCCAAAATCCAAATTCCAAATTCCCAATTCCCAATTCCTAATTCCTAATTCCCAATTAAATTCCTATTTTCCAAAAACATAATCCAAGAGATTCGCTCCCATTTTCAAGGCTTTTTCGTGAGCTTGTTCCGAATCGTGATGAACTTCGAGGTCTTCCCAGCCATCGCCCAAATCGCATTCGTAGGAGTAGAGACAGATGAGCCGCTCGTTGAAAAAAATTCCGAAAGCCTGTGCTTTTTTATTATCGTGCTCGTGAATTTTAGGTAACCCTTCCGGAAAATCGTATTTTTGATGAAAAATGGGATTATTATTCGACAATTCGACCATTTCACTTTCGGGAAAGAGTTTTTTAAGTTGCGGGCGAATAAATTCGTCCATTCCGTAATTATCATCAATATGCAAAAAACCTCCGCCCATGAGATAAGTTCTCAGATTTTTCATTTCGGCTGACGAAAATTTAACGTTGCCATGCCCTGTCATGTGTACAAAAGGATAATTGAAAATTTCCGGACTGCCCGGTTCAACGGTTGCAGGTACAGGGTCGATATTCATTTTCAAATTTTGATTGCAATATTTTATCAGATTGGGTAATGAGCTTGGATTGGCATACCAATCGCCTCCGCCACTGTATTTTAGTAAGGCAATTTTATAGGAATATTGTGCAAAATTTGATAGGCTTATACTTGTTACAACAAATAATATAATTAACTTTTTCATAATTTGATGTTTTAAAAATTAGGAAATGTGGAAATTAATAATTGCTTTTCGGTTGATTCACAAAATCGAAAATTGCTGTTGCAACAAGAGCTGCCGTTTCGGTTCGCAAACGAGAATTAGAAAGGCTTATTTCGATAAAACCTTCATTTTTTGCGGCTTGGACTTCGGCTTGCGAAAAATCGCCTTCCGGACCTATCAATATTAAGGCATCTGAATCCGGAACAAGTGCCTGTTTTAAGTGTACTTTTTCGGTATCGTAACAGTGAGCGATGAATTTTTGCCCCTGAAATTTGCATCCGATAAAATCTTTGAACGGCACGGTTTCATTGACACGAGGAACAAATGCTTTTTGAGATTGTTTGACTGCCGCCAACACAATTTTTTCGATGCGTTCGATTTTAGTATCTTTTCGTTCCGAAAATTGTGTTTTCAGTAATGTAATTTCCTCAATTCCGATTTCAACGGCTTTTTCGACAAATATCTCGAATCGGTCCAAATTTTTTACAGGCGAAACAGCAATATGCAAACGGCAATCGCGAGGTATGCTCACACGTTTATCAATTATCCGAACACTGCAATGTTTTGTGTGTAAATCGGAAATTTCGGCCGTATAAAAATATCCTTTCCCATCGGTAAGTTCAATGCGGTCGCCCTCTGATAATCTTAAAACACGGGCACAATGATTCGACTCGGTTTCCGAAAGTGTATAAAAATCGCTTGCAATATCCGGAGCGTAAAATAAATGCACGGTTATATTTTTTGCAAATTTAAAGAAAGTTGCGAGAAACAATGATGTCTTCCGTGCTTTCTTTCATTTTATTAAAAAAAAAAACCGGATAATTCCGATTATTTTTGAGTTTTGAAAGCTTTTCAAAAATTAAAAAATCTTTTCCAATTCACTGTATCCCATTTTATTACCTTTATCATCATATTGTTCTGTTTTTACAGAACCGGCATTTTCCGATAAATATTCAATGCCTTTCATTTTCATGGTCATCGGAAAACCCATTGTTTTCATTTCCATTGTAATATCGTAGGACATTTTATAACAAACATAAGTTCCGGCAGGAACGGTAACAGTTTCCTTAGCAACAACCTTTCTATTGTTTAATTTCACATCAACCATTGCAAATTCCATACCCTGATTTGTTACTTTCATTTGAACACCTGCATCTTTTAACACCGTATTTATATCGAATTGCGAAGGAATTTCGATATCTTCCGCTTCAATCGTAACAGTCATATCTTTATAACTTTCCATGGCTTTAGGGTCCAGAAGTGACTGAGCATCAATGATAATAGTAGTTCCATTACATTTAATTGTGTAATCGTTAGTTCCAACATTTTTTCCTTTCGCATCAAAATTTTCGATATGCAATTCGGCATTCGTAAATCCACCCTCATTTGTAACGGTTTTAACGGTTTGTTTGTAACTTCCCGAAGGTTTTCCTCCGCCGTTGTACGATTTCATTTCAATTCCATGCCCGGTTTCCAAAGGAAAATAAAAGCCACAATTTTGTGCAAAACCGATTTGTATTGATGCAATCAGAAGGAGTAGGCTTAATAATTTAACGTGTTTCATTTTTATTGATTTTGAGTTTATTATTAAAATTTTTCTTGATAAATATACAAATATTTTGAGAGTTTTTTCAAATGTTCGGCGAATTTAATAATTTGTTAGAAAATTTTTAAACATCTTCCAAATATTTTGGCATTTCATAACTGTTTTCTGCGTGCATCAAACTTCGAGAATCCCTTGATTTGAGTGTATTGATTAAGTAAATAAGTCTAAAAAAAATATCAGTTTTTAATCGGGAAATTAATTCCTTTTTTACTCATTGCCTTATTTGAATTGGCATTTGGACTGACAATAGCACGTATCCTTTTCAAATTACCAATGATTGGAAGTTTAGGGCTGCTTTTTCTTTCAGCTTCGGTATATTTAATGACAACTTTGGGTATCGGGTTGTTTATCTCAACAATAACAAACACACAACAACAAGTAATGTTTATTTCATTTTTCTTTGTGCTGGTTTTTGTTTTAATGAGCGGAATTTTTACTCAAACCGAAACCATGCCAAATTGGGCAATTCAAATGAACAGAATCAACCCAATTGCATATTTTATGCGAATAATCAGAATGATATTACTGAAAGGTTCAGGATTTAAGGAGATAAAATCCGATTTTTTCGCACTTTTGCTCTACGGTGTACTTGTTCCGGGTTTAGCTGTTCTGAAATATAAGAAAACAAGTTGATAATTGTTTCAGTTATATTTTCAAAAAGTTGATTTTCAATTAGTAAACATTCGAAATTGATTACTTTACAGAAATTAATGCGGGAGCCGTTCCTTCAATAATTTTTGCATTTTTAACATCTGCCTTCACAATTATTTCGTTGGTTTTGGTTCCGTCTGTTCCGATAAAATATGTTGAAAATTCGATAATTTTATCGTCATCTGAACAAAAATCGTAAACGGGATTCCCTCTTTTATCTTTTACAGTAATATCAACGGTTTTGGTTATTTCACCTTCATATTTTTGAACCATTTTATAATTGTATAAATCGTTACCTGAAAACTGAAAAGTTACTCTTACCAAAATAGGCGATTTTTCACTACAATCGCAAATAGAATAATACTCTACCGAAATAACATGAATTTCAGTCGAAATTTTGCAATTTTGTTTCTTCCCGGTGAATGAACTCGAACCCAAAAAGAGCATCAAAAGCATTGCCAAAACCTTAATTTTATCCATCTCAATATTTTAAAAAATTAAATCCGAAAAAACTTGTTATATTATAATTTATCCTAAAAATAACTACTTTCATGGAAAAATAATCTTATTTCACAAAATAAAATATAAATTTGTGTTGAGCCAAAATCTTTTAAAATGAATCAACACTCTGAAACAAAAATACAACATTTCTTTGAAAAAATACAGTCTTTAAATATCCGATTCACTCAAAATAAAGATGAAGACACTATATTTCAGGCAATTAAATATATTGAAAATTCCATAAAACAACACAATTTACAACAATTACACCATAGTGTGGAAATAGGATTTTCAATTGCCGAAATTTCTGCAATTGAAGCAGGAGGTGGAATAAACACCTTTATATCAGCTCTTTTTTACGGAAGTATTTCGAGAGACGAAATAAACATACCTGAAATTCAAAAACAATTCGGCAGCACAATATCCGAAATCGTTTCCGGCTTACTTAAAATTCCGATATTAAAAGATGAGAAATTCAATACACAATCGGAAAATTTCATTAAACTGCTTTTAACCATTTCGGGCGATGCACGCTCGGTTTTGATTCGCTTATGCCATCAGATATTTCTAATGCGTAACATCACCCTGTACCCGGAACAGGAACAGAAATCAATAGCCCGACAGACGGCTAAATTGTTTGCCCCTTTGGCACATCGACTTGGTTTATACAAAATTAAAACAGAACTTGAAGAATCGTCGATGAAATATACCGAACATGAAATGTTCAAATTTATTGCCGAAAAATTGAACGAAACCAAATCGGAACGTGATGCGTACATCAAAAATTTTATTGTTCCGATAAAAAATAATCTCGCAGCCGAAAATTTTGATTTTGAAGTCAAAGGTCGCCCAAAATCAATCTTTTCGATATGGAAAAAGATGCAAAAACAGGGCGTTCCGTTCGAGGAAGTCTATGATTTATTTGCAATTCGGATTATCATTGATACAGCCTTGGAAAAAGAGAAATCGGAGTGCTGGCGGGCATATTCTGTTATTACGAATTTCTACAAGCCCAATCCTAAACGACTTCGAGATTGGGTTTCGGCACCAAAAACGAGCGGTTATGAATCGTTGCACACAACAGTTTTGGGTCCGGACAACAAATGGATTGAAGTGCAAATACGCACCAAACGCATGGACGAAATTGCCGAAAAGGGCACTGCTGCACACTGGAAATACAAAGGCAACGAAAATGCCGACCACGAACAATGGCTTCGGAAAATGCGGGAAGCTCTTGAAAATACCGAAAATGAAACATCGAACCAAGACGATGTCAAAGCAGCACTTTATGCTAATGAATATTTTATTTTTACACCGGAAGGTGATTTGAAAAAAATAAAACCCGGATATACGGTTTTGGATTTTGCTTTCCTGATTCATACAAAAGTTGGTGCATCGTGCACCGGCGCGATGATTGACGGGAAAATAAAACCCCTGTCCTACGAGTTGAAAAATGGTGAAACGGTTAATATTCTCACAGCAAAAAACCAAAAACCAAACGAAGGCTGGCTAAAATTAGCGAAAAGCCCCAAAACAGTAACAAAAATAAAAAGAGCACTCAGCGATATTTCAAACAAGGACGCAGCGGAAGGCAAAGAAATTTTGAAAAACAAACTCAAACAACTAAAAATTGAATTTAATGACTTCAATATCAATAAAATATGTGAATCACTTTCTATCGAAACGCCTATTTTATTGTATCAATCTTTGGGCGAAGGCAAAACAGATTTGCAGAAAATAAAGAAAGTTTTTGTAGCACAGGAAGTTGAAATTAATGTGGATACGATAACTAAATTACCGGAAACCTATAAAATTATACGTCAAAAAACAGAAGACTATTTACTAATCGATGAAAATATTTCGACCCTCGATTATCATTTTGCAAAATGTTGCAATCCGATACCGGGCGATGAAATTTTTGGCTTCATCTCGGTACTCAAAGGTACACGAATACACAAGATGAATTGCACAAACGCTGCGGATTTACGTGCTAAATACCCCTATCGAATAGTGAAAGCAAAATGGAATATTCAAAACAGCGACGCCGCTTTTATTTCAACAATTATTCTTGAAGGAAAAGATTCTCCCGGATTATCAACTGCAATTACAACTGTGATTTCCAAAGAATTTGATATCAATATTCAAAAAATTTCACTCACTGCCGGAAAAAACGGAACTTTTAAAGGTTCGTTAACTATATTAGTAAAAAACAGAAATCAATTTATTCAGGTCGTTGAACGATTGAAAAAAATAAAAGATATTTTAAACGTTCAAGAAAAAAAATAAAGAGGTTGAAACGGTACACTTTTTGAAATAATTAGACAAATATCTGCTATGGAAAAATTTCTCACTTCTTCAATAATCCTCCTCGTTGTTGCAATTCCTGTAACAATGATTTTAATGCGTTTGTTGTTTAAAGATTCTGTTTTCAAACAAATCAGCACACTTTGGGTAATAACAATATTATTTACATCTATTAATAACAATGCACGCTGGACTTTTGCCGAATATCCCCAAACGTATGCCTTGCCCGCCGGTTTACTTGTTGTAGCTTTGGGTATTTATTTTGCTTCACGCTATATCAAACGCCCTTTGAATAACATGGTTGATTCGATACAAAAATTAGCCCAAGGCAATTTATCACAAAACTTGGAAATAAAATATACAAAAAGAGGCGACGAAATCGGTAAATTAGCCGACTCTATCACCAAATTAAGTGTCAGTTTTGAAAATATTATGACCCAAGTTAAAAACTACTCGGGCAATTTAACGGGTGTAAGTTCCGAATTGAGGAATATTACGACAAAATTAGGAGATTCATCGAAACTTCAACAACAGTTATTAGAACAAATTTTGAGTTCATTACAAGAATTTTCGGTTGCCGTACTTCAAACGATTAATACAACAAAACAAACCCAAACAGCATTAGACGACTCGGAAAAAGTTATCTCGAAGGGAAATAAAACCACACTTTCCTCGATAGAATCAATGGAAAAAATGTTGTCAAAAATCAAAATTATTAACGAAATTGCCTGGAAAACAAATTTATTGTCGATAAACGCATCAATTGAAGCTGCACGTGCAGGAGAAGCCGGAAAGGGTTTTGGTGTGGTTGCCGGAGAAATAAAAAAACTTTCGCAACACAGCAACGATGCAGCCGATGAAATAATGGAAGTTTCAAATAAGGTACTAAAAATTTCGGAAGACGCTTCGGAGCAATTAAAAAAAGTAATTGAAGAAACCGTTAAAACTTCCGAATTGATTCGCGAAATTAGCGGAACTAACATTCAACAACGAGAAGGTGCTCAACAAATTTCGGATTCGGTTGCTGATGTCAGAAAACTTTTACAGGAAAATATTCACGTATCATCAGAAATTTTCAGATTATCAACAGATATCAATAAACACTCCGAAACAATGAACGAACTGCTCAATAAATTTGAAATGAAAAATTAATAGAACTGCCATTTTTTTATATCTTAACAATTTTTACAGATTATTATTTAAAATTATTCTAAATAATTTGTTTTTTTCAAAAATATAAATGATATTTGTCAAATAAATACTATAACATCTTTAATTCTTAAAATTATATCACCATGCCAAAAATTAATTCTTATCAAGACATCAGTCAAATTGACCGAGAAGCTAAGAAAGACTACATCGACCGCCATTCGCCTTTTGTGCACTGCGAAAACACAGCCAAAAAAGGCGAGCCGTTTAAAGTTAAAGTAAAAGTTGGAAACGAATACGTACACCCCGATGATTTTGACCATTTTATAAAATATGTTCAATTGTGGAGCGGCGAAATTCTGTTGGCAGAAACTAATTTTCCTCCCGGCACATTGGGAAACCAACCCGGACATGTTGAAGTGGATTTTTACATCGTTCCGCAAAAAAAATTAAATCTTACAGCCATGGCATATTGCACCAAACATGGTTTATGGCAAAGCGACCCAATAGAAGTGGAAGTCGCATAGTTTTCCTTTAATTGCTTAAATTTGATTTTCCTGCCCCGAAACTCCGGTTTCGGGTTTTTTCATGCTTTTCATCTGTTTATATTTTATTTTGGCGAGATATTTTTGCGACAGCAAAACCACACGTTTTGCAGATTTCCAACAAATTATTTGATTCTTTTTCATATAATCATGCTTTTACTCACTTTTTTATTTATTTTTTTGTGTTCGTGAGGGCTGTGCCGTTGTGTGTTTTACCAAAATCATGGACGTTTCATATCCTCGAAAACCGAGTAATGATGCCCATTCATGCCCATTTTTTCGTAAACGGCACGTGCTTTTTCGTTTGATTTATCAACATAGAGGCGAATACCGGTAATACTTTCGCTGCTTTCGACCATGTTTTTAATGTGTTGATATAATTTTGCAAAAACTCCCATTTTTCGAAACTCCTGTTTCACATAAACCGACTGAATCCAAAGAACAGTTGAATTTCGCCAATCGCTCCACTCATAAGTTATCAGCAATGTCCCTGCAAGATTCTCATTCATTTCGGCAACAAAATACTTTCCTTTTGTACTGTCGCTGAAAACCGCTCGTACTCCCGAAAGAACAATTTCCGGATTTAATCGGATATTTTCAGTTTCATTAGCCATAAGTATCTGAAATTCTGCAATAATCGCAATATCATCAACAACAGCTTCTCGTATTTTCATTTTGGTTTCAATTTTTAATTAATAAGCACCGAAATATTTTCGCAAAAACCATTCACCGGACAAGAATATCAAGATAATCAAAAATAACCATTTGTAATTCAGCAAACTGCGATCATTTTTGGTATAATGTGCCAAGGGAACAATATTTTCGTTTAGCGAGATATATTGCTTGATACTATCGATTTTTGTTTGTCCAACAAATTTTCCGCCCGATTTTTTTGCCAATTGCAACAAAGTTTTGAAATCGGCTGTCATGTTTTCGGTTTCTTTTTGCAAAGGAGATATTCTAAAAATACCTTTTTTCACGGCTTTTCCACCGTCAATTTGAGTTTGGGCATTCCAATGATATTCTCCGGGCAAAAAATTGCCGACATTCAAAGTGTAACTTTTTGCCGTTTTCTCGAACATAAATGTGCGGTCTTTTCCGCTCGAATCAGTAATTGAAAGATTGACATCTTCGACTGTAATTTGTTCGTAACTTTTGTTATAAATTTCTGCCGAAAACATAACGTTTTGATTTTCAGATATTATTTTATCAACAGACACTCTAAATCGTTCTTTACTTTCGACAAGTGTTAAATATTGTATTATTTTATTGATTAATTCATTAAATAACAAATGGTTATCGTGTAATTTATAATCAATCAAACGCCACTTCCAGATGCCTTCACCCGTAATAACTCCCGATTTTACTCCTTGATTACTGAGTCCTGAATTGAGTGTTATTAAAGGTGTTGCGGTTTCGATAGAATTAATTTTCCTAAAAAAAAGAGTTTGCGTTTCGGCATCGACTTTGTAATCGGCAAAGGGAGAGATTAAAGGTGGAGCTTCTTTTAAAAATGCCGAATATTCGGGATTTATCTCGAACAATGTAAAATTTTTATTTACTGTCGCTTGAACTTCATCAAAAGCACTGTTTTTTGCATAAACCGATATTCCGGTTTTCAGTTTATTAAATTCGGAAAGTGAAGATTGTGTTCCCAAAACATAAAGTACCGGAATTTTTTGGGTATAAATATCAGATAATAAATTATTAATCCGATTGGTAAGTGTTGGAATTTGATATAAGACAATCAAATTATAATCGCTCACATTTTTAGAAAAATTACTGAGTGTATAAAATTCGGTTTCAAAATTGAAATTCATGTCAGCAGCTTCTCTAAAGGCTGCAATATCGGGGTGAGGAGCGTTTGCAAGAATCAGAATTTTTCTTTTGCTGTCGAGAATTTCGACAAATATCTCTTTTGCATTGTTCGTTTTTACAAATTCGCCTTCAATGGTCGATAATATGATTTGATAGACTGCGATTCCGCTTTTTTGGGCTTCAATTTCAAAATTTATTTTTTTGTAAAATTCGTTATTATCTATGATAAACTTCTCATTATAAATAAGTTTCCCTTTTTCATAAACTTTGAGTTCCGAAGATTTACCTTTCAATTTTTTGGCAAAAATTTCGCTTTGAACAGGAAATTTATTGTTAAGAAAAGCTATTTTATTGTAGCGAACATTCGACAAAATTAAATCTTTTTTCACCGCCGTATCTCCCACTCCAATACAGTAAACAGGAAACGGTAGTTCTGTGGTAGAATAAACGGGGTCGGAACCTTTGTTGTAAATTCCGTCCGATGCTAAAATCACTGCACCAACATTGCGATTGTAAAATGTATTTTGCACATAGCGAAACACTTCCGAAATATCTGTTTCTTTTTCGTTAAATTGATAATCGGAATTTGGTCGAATTTTTTCGCCAAAACTCAACTGCCTGATGTCATATTTTTCTCCAAGCAATTTAAGCATATTTTGAACCCGAACAAGATATTTTTTTGTGTCGATACTTGATTTGCGAATCGATTCCGAATTATCTTGGGCAAAAATCACGATTGGTTTTTCGATTTCCCGTTCGGTAATTTTTAAAAAAGGCGATGTCAGAAGTAAACTTATCAATGTAATCGAAAAAAATCGAAATGCAAACATCAATTTTCTATAGATTTTTGATGTTTCGTTGAAACGATTTTCTTTTCGATATAAAAAATATGCAAAAACAAACCCGATGACCGGACACAAAAAAACGGACCACATCGGGTATTGAAATGATAGATGAATCATTGGAAAGTTGTAATGTTATACTTTCGATAAAATACGATTTCTGAAAAAATAATCATTTTTAAACCTTCAATTTTTTAAAAGCCGAATAATGTTTTGATATAAAACCACCGTATTTTTGAGCTTGTCCTTGTCCGTTGTAATATTCGGCGAAACCTGCGAAATCTTTTTTTCGTAATTTAACGCACATTTGTTCTGTGAAAAAATCGAACAAACCAAACACGTGGTATCTGATGTCGCGTTGAAAATTATTTAACATATCTTCGGGATTTTGGTAGCCGAGCATTTTATAATTGAAACCCAATACCTGAGGAGCTCCGTAGCTTGCAGAAAGAAGAGCGGCATCATCATTGAGTGTTCGGGCAAAATTAAATGCTTCCCATTCCAAATCTTGATTTCCGTGAAATGAAACCCAGTCCGAACTGTCATCTTTTCTAAATTCGTGGTTTTTCCACATTTCGTGTTCGGCAAATCGAAAGTGTTTATTGAATGTTTTCGGATTATTTTTGCCCCAATAGCGATAAAAAAGATGATTTTCGAATCGAATGAGGACTTTGCCCGAATCTCCGTAGCCTTTTCCGCCGCTTTCTACTGCCAGTACGGCAATGGCGGCTGCCGATTCGATATTTAATTTGGCACTGAGTTTGTCGAGCAAGCCGCCAAAATTGTTGTATGTTTCGGCAACAATACGGCTTTCGCGTGGCTCATCGGGGACTGTTGCCAATTTTGCCGGGATAACGGAGATCGAATTTAAGTAGGCATCGTCTTTCAAAAAGGTTTTTTCGACAGGTTTTTCATTATCAGAATCGTCCACAATTACTTGATTAAAAGCCAATTGTATAAATTCCGAAACTACAAATGCCGGACTTCCGTTGTAACGAATTTTGTACCATCCCTGCAATTGCTGTAAAATGGGAACTTGCACATTGCGTGTCAATTTCCCTAACACTTCCGAGGTTTTATCAGGGGCACTTCTGACGTTTAGTGTTCCCGCATTGACAACGCCTGTCAGGTCGTCAACAAATTTTGTTACAACATACGCAAATCCCGAATTATATTTGAATTTGTACCATTCATCGGTTTGCTCAACGATATTGAGCAAAGCTCCTCGCGAAAGTTTCCCGAGAACTTGGGCTTGTGCATCGGCATTTTGCCTGATATTCAAGACACCGGCGTTCACAATTCCGACTTTTATTATTTCGGCATTGTGCTGTTTTGCAGTATGAATTACATGAGATGTTGTGCCGGTTGCGATTCCTTTGGCTAAATTGGTAAGTTTATTTCTTTTGAAAAGATTAAACATGTGTTTGTATTTTAGGGTATTTGATAATTGTTAATTGTTAATTGACAATTGATAATTGATAATTGATAATTGA
>DYMH01000192.1 GCA_020721645.1 Draconibacterium orientale | reverse complement strand
TCCATAATCAGTGTTTTCTGCAAAAATAAATATTATTTATGTAATTAAGTCTAACAGAGAATATACTGATTTGTTTCAGGATATTTTCACTATGAAAGAAATTTCGCTTGAATCTTTAGAAAAAGATAAATGGCTGGACATGAAATTTGTTTATACAATGCCGGATGAAGGCATTGACAGGCATAATTGGTTTGTTATTGATTTAAAAGAAAACGGTTCCTATTGCAGTGACGGAATGTGTAATCCCTTTATTTTTATTGATATTTCAATTGAAGAAACGAATTTTTGCAATGTAGAAAATGAGTGCAGTCCAACCGACGGACCGATTACCATTACAACCCCGTACAGAATGTCGCCCTACTATTCCGATTATTCAGTCAATAATTTAGAGAATGTATTTTCTGCCAAAGATATCGAAATCAGAAGCGTTTCAGGTGATTTGGTTGCCGCAAACATTCCCGACCACTATTGCATAAATGGCATCGGAAAGGTGATTTGGAACGGAAAAACATCGGGCGGTGCAAGCTTGACAGCCGGTAATTATTTTTGGACAATGACTCTTGAAAACGACTGCGGAGAAATTCCATTTCGGATGCTTTTTTCGTACGGTGATACCCACTACCAACAACCCATGACCGGTATTCTGCCATGTAATAACAGTGTCCTCACACCAATCGTATGTTGTGAAGCTGAACCAAATATCTTTGTAAACGATAAATATATTTACGGTCCGGGGTTGATCAAATACCAAGCTCAGAATACGATATCATTGGCAAATACCACCATTGATGCGAGTGCCAAAAATGTAATTTTTAAAGCCGGTAATGAAATAATCATTGAGCCGAATACTGATATTTTGCCCGGTGCCGATGTCGAATTTATTATTGAATCGTGCGGTGAAACAATTAATCAAAAGATTTGGTATGTGTTTGGCGATAAAAATGATTCTATTATCGTTGACACCGCAAGATGTGATAACCGAATAAATAATAACTCTAAAAATTCTGCAATAATTACAACAGAATCGGAAATCCCAACAAATTTCAATTCATTGGATATTTTCGTATCTCCCAACCCCACAACCGGCAAACTCACAATCTCACTTCCCAAAAACGAAAACTCCGTCTCAATGGAAATATCCGACATGCTCGGCAATATAATTTTAGCAAAACAATTTACGGGGCAGTTTGCTGAGGCAGATATTTCGTCAACGCCCGGCGGTTTGTATCTGCTGAAAATCGAAGCCGGCGGGACAATTTATACCGGGAAAATTGTGTTGCAAAAAGAATAATTGAATTATTTTTTAGATATTGTTGTTTTTTTGAAATAAAAACTGCAAAAATAAGAATGCGAGCTAAATCGAATATTGTATACTACTTTTCGTTGCTAAATTACGGCATCGGATACCGAAACATTTTCGACGAACGCGGATTTCTCAAACTAATCACCGACGAAACCGGCAACACACTTTGGTGTTTAGACCAAACCAATGTTATGGGACAAATCACAAGCGTAACGGCAGGCAACGGCAAAACAACTGTTCGTGGTTACGACGCCTATCATTTTCCGCAAAGCGTTGTAACAGGCTCATTACAAAACAATACGTATTCGTTTCGCAAAGAAAACGGCAACCTGCTTTCTCGTACCGACAATATTTTTGGGTTAAGTGAATCGTTTCTCTACGATGCCGCCGACAGGCTCGAAAAGAACACGTTTAATGCCACGGAACTTGTTACAGCCTACGATGTTTCGGGCAATATCACCGCAAAAACCGATGCCGGTGCCGGCTATCTCTACAATTCGCCCAAACCGCACGCCGTTACGGGAATCAGCAATGCAACAGCAAACATTCCCGCCTTGCCGCAAAACATGACATATACTTCGTTCGACAAAGTACAAAACATCACCGAAGGCAGTCACACCCTTAACTTCGCTTATGGTATCGACCGCCAACGCCGCAAAACCATTTTAAAAAACGGCTCCGAAATTTTGAAAACCAAATATTTCTTCGGAAATTACGAAAAAGTAATTACCTCCGCCGGCACCCGCGAATTGAACACTATACCCGGATTCGATGGAAATTATGCACTTATTGTGAAAGACAACACCGGACAAAAAAATATCTACTACGTTTACACCGACCACCTCGGCAACACCAACATTGTAAGCGATGCCGCCAGTGCGCCGCAAGAAAGGCATAATTTCGATGCTTGGGGACGTGAGCGGAATCCGCAAACATGGGCATATACAAGTATTCCGGCATTTTCGATAACAGACAGAGGATACACAGGACATGAACATTTAACGCAATTTGGTTTGATAAACATGAACGGCAGATTGTACGACCCCGTACTCGGGCGTATGCTCTCGCCGGACCCGTTTGTGCAAGCGCCGGGTAACTCGCAAAACTACAACCGATACTCGTATGTGTTGAATAATCCGATGAAATATACGGATCCGAGTGGGTACTGGTGGTGGAGTCATTTTAAGGGGTGGGTGGACGAAAATACCGAAAAAATTCGACAACATCATGTTGAGATGTCTGCTTTTACAATAGGGATTACGTATTCTTCATTGATGGGAATCGACGGAATAATCGGTTTCACCGACGGCTATTTCAGTCAAAATGGTACCGTTTCCCCAAAATATGATAATGGCACGAAAGAAGCTGTTCGCAGATTCGATAATTTAACCAAAATAATCGGCGGACAATTCAAAACCGACAGAAATTTAAATTGGAAACAGCGTACATGGCAAATGGTATCACGCCACACATGGGAATCGCCGCAAAACGGACTTGGTTTGGGAATGGCATTGCTTGGAAATACATTTGGCAGAGTGGACAAAGTGGATTATTACGCGGGTGCAACTACTGTATCGCACAGGCATCAAATTGGCGGTGCTTTCACGGTTGGTTCTTACATACAAGGCGGTCCCGATTTACGTGCTGATCCCTCAGAAGAATATTTTCAACACGAATACGGACATTATTTACAGAGTCGATTTGCAGGTCCGATGTATCTCGGACGCTATGCAATTCCAAGTTTGAGAAGTACTTTAAAAGGCGGGAATTGGCAACATAACCACTTTGAAGTTGAACAAGATGCAAATCTTAGGGCTTTTGATTATTGGAACGAAACCATTGATGGTTATTCGGATTGGGATACCAGAAACCCTATTCTTAGCGATTCGCAAGAAGCATATCCATACTGGTACGATTATTTATTTTTAGAATTTTCAGCATTTTTATTTCACAAACCATGAAAACACCAATAATTATTTTAATTTTTCTTTCCTTATTTGTAGAGTCTTGTGAATTCTTTGGACACGAAGATTATCGTTTAAAAATATCAAATAAAAGCGGTAGGGAATTATATTTTTACGAAGATTTCAATTATCCGGATACAACAATTAGACAGCGTGATATAACTAAATCTCCAAGCGATAATAAAATTTATATCGGCAAAGAAAAAATAGTTGCTGCGAGTTCGAAATGGGAAACAATTTTTAATAAAGAAATCCCGTCCGATACTTTAATGATTTTCTTTTTTGATGCCTCAGTTATTGAAAATACCCCGTGGGACACAGTGAAATCACAATATCTTGTATTAAAACGCTACGATTTAAGTTACGATGATTTGGTGCGGATGGATTGGATAATTACTTATCCGTAATGTCCGAACTGCGATTTTATAGGATTAAAAGATTTACAAGATTAAAAACTATTTTGTATTTTCGGTTTTACAACAAAGAAAGTACAATCATGCCAATCCTTAAATCCGAAAAATCGTGGTTCAGACAAAAGATGTCCGAACCACGATTTTGAGAATTAAAAGATTTCCGAGATTTAAAACTATTTTGTATTTTCGGTTTTACAACAAAGAAAGTACAATCATGTTAATCCTTAAATCCGAAAAATCGTGGTTCAGACAAAAGATGTCCGAACCACGATTTTATCGGATTAAATGATTTTCAGGATTTTTTTGAACATTTTTTGTAAATTCGAGAAAAAATTTTTGATGAAATTTGAAGAATTAACACGACAAATAATCGGAGCCGCCATGGAAGTACACCGTGTGCTTGGTAACGGATTTCAGGAAGTCATTTATCAACGTGCTTTGGAAATAGAATTTTCGCTTTACGGCTTAAAATTTGAACGCGAAAAAGAAATGAAAATCTTTTACAAAGACCGGGAAATAGGAACAAGAAGAGTCGATTTCCTTGTCGAGCAGCTCATTTCGGTCGAATTAAAAGCATTGATAAATATTGAAAACGTACATTTGGCACAAGGAATCAATTATTTGGAAGCCTATAATTTGGAAGTTGGACTATTGATTAATTTCGGAGCTAAAAGTTTGCAATTCCAACGCCTGTTGAATACAAAATACAATCATGTCAATCCTTAAATCCGAAAAATCGTAGTTTAGACATTAAACGGTCGCCTCTACGACCCCGTACTCGGGCGAATGCTCTCGCCCGCCCCCTTTGTGCAGGCTCCGGGAAACTCGCAAAACTATAATAGGTATTCTTATGTGCTAAATAATCCGATGAAATATACGGATCCGACTGGGAAATTTTGGAATTTATTATTGGAGCTGTGATAGGTGGCTTTATGGGCTTGCAAGGTAGCATGGCAGGTGCAACAGGGTGGAAAATGGTTGGCTACATTGGAGTTGGTGCGGTTGCAGGGGCATTAAGTGCCGGCGTCGGTTCCGGTATGAGTTCGGTTCTTGGAGGAGGCACATTTGGAGCCGGATTTGTAGGGTCCTCATCCGCCGCTGTCAAGTTTTTATAAAATTATTTACAGATGAAACGCCCATGAGAGCAAGTTCTCACACCAAAAGCATGAAAATATTGC
>DYMH01000282.1 GCA_020721645.1 Draconibacterium orientale | reverse complement strand
TTCGGGATAAAAATCCCGAAAAACGTTGACTTTATGGACGGACTCTAAATAATTCTTGCCCTGTTAATTTTCTCACTGTAATAACACTTTCGGCTTTATTTTCAAGTTCGCTTCCTAAATGTCCCCTCACATTTTCGTCGCCTTTATTTTGATGTAAAACAGTAACGATATGCAAATTATGTTCCGCTGTCCAGTTGAGCAAATAATTTGAAACTTCGGTTGCTTCGTTTTCATCATTGATTGACTTGACAACATCGCGTATTCCGTCAATAATCACAAGCCCCGCCTGCTTTTCGTGCTTTATGATATAATCAATTATTTGAAGTCTGAATTTTGTAGGATATTGCCTCAAAGTGTAAAATGAAAAAAAATCCGGGTGAACGTCCGTTGGTAGATTTGCAATTTTAAAAATACGGTCGAGTACTCTTTTAGCGTGGAAATTTGCTTGTTCGGTATCAATATAAATGATTTTATTTTTACCCTTTGGAAAACTTGCACTGATATTCAAATATGAATCATTGTTCAAAATCGAAGCTCCGACAATTGCAGATACAAAAAATGTTTTTCTGCTTTTTGCCTTGCCCGAAACAACGCTAAAATTGCCCAAAGTCCCGAAAATAGAATCTTTAATTTTTAAACAAATCGGAGGTTCTGAAACTTCATCAGTTATTAAAAGTTGTGATTTTTTAAGAATTTCTACAAAATCAACTTTGTTTTTGCTTTTTTCTAAAACATTCATTATCTTTGCATTGTCGTTAATACTAAGAAATTTTAAACAGCTGCACTTATCCAAAACATGCAGCTGTTTTTTTTATGCGTTTCTATACCGTTTTATTTCCGAACCGGTGATAAATTTGCCGTCTATTGTTGTTTTTATTATATTGCTGTCTATTGTTGTTTTTATTATATTGCTGTCTATTAAGTTCTTAACGGTTTGCCAAGCACAACCGATTTCTTTTGCAGCTTCATTGATTGAAAATATTTTACTGTCGTATTCGTTTTCCGATTTTTCGTTCAAAACTTTCCTTACTGTTTTTTCAATTGTCATTTCAAA
>DYMH01000051.1:7723-22504 GCA_020721645.1 Draconibacterium orientale | reverse complement strand
TTATATTTTAAATCCAATCACCAAAACATCGTCCATCTGCGGATAATCACCTCGCCAATCGTCTAATTCAACGGCAAGTGCAACGGCTTGTTCGTTGAGTGGAAGTTGATGTATCGTGAAGAGAAAATCGCGAAAACGTTTTGCCATATATTTTCGATTGCGAATTTGTGTACTGCTGCCGAATTGGTCCTGAAATCCATCGGAATAGATGTAAATCCATGTTTTTTCTTGAATATCAACCCGATGTTTTTCAAAAATTCGTTCACCCTCTTTCACCAAACCTCCGATAGAGAATATTTCGCCTTTAATAATCGTCATTTCATTATTTTGAATATATACAAGCGGATTTTTTGCTCCGGCATATTCCAAATATTTGCCTACCGGGTCTATTACCAACAAGGCAATGTCCATGCCATCGGTATTTTCTGAGCGGTCTTGTTGCAGGGCAGTTCTGATTCCTTTGTGCAGCTCCTGCAAAATAATATCGGGCGATGTAATTTTTTGTTCATAGATAATTTGATTCAAATAAGCATCACCTATCATCGACATAAAAGCTCCGGGAACACCGTGTCCGGTGCAATCTACGGCAGTAATAATTACTTTTTTGTTTCCTTCTTTATCATCGGTAACTCCATACCATAAAAAATCGCCGCTGACAGCTTCTTTTGGGCTGAGCATAACAAAAGAATCGGGCAACTCTGTCCGAATTTCTGCCATTTTCGGCAACATTGCTCGTTGTATTCGACTTGCATAATTGATGCTTGCCGTTATTTTTTCGTTCGTTGCCTGCAATTCATTTTTTTTTTGTGTCATCGAGATATTTGCATCTTCTAATTTATCTCGTTGGCTTTGTATTTCTTCTTTTTGTTTGTTGATTTCATCATTTTTTTCGACCAGCAAAAAATTGGCTTTTTTGGTCATTTTATTTGTTTTGTAAAAATATACCCCAAAAACAACGGTAAAAAGAAGGATAACAATCAATAGAGCAAATCCAATAAAAAATAGGTCTCGTTGAGCTTCTTGTTTTTCGATTTGTGCAGTATTGAGTTCCTTATTTTTTTCTAATATTTTAATTTCTTGTTCTTTTTTTTGAGTTGCCAAATTAACCTGTAATTCAGTCGATTGTTGATTTTGTCGTTCCAAATTTAATGAATCTTCGAGTTCGGAATGACGTTTTAAATATTTATACGCTAAATTCTTGTTATTCTTTGCATTATAAATTTGCGACAGCAGAAGAAGTGATTCTGAATTAATATCCGATAAACCGTTTTGAGATGCAGTATAGAAAGCTTTTTCGACAAATATCAAGGCTTCTTTATATTTTTTTTGCTGAAGGAAAATGTATCCTAATTTATTTTGTGATTCGGCGGCTTTGTCATCAATTCCGGAATCTTTGTAATATAAGAGTGCTTTTTGAAAACTATCGTAGGATTGCTCGAATAATTTGTCAGAGATGTACAACTCACCTAATTTATAGTACAAATCAGCAATTTTCAATTTATTATCCATCATGATATAAATCACCAATGCACGTTTCAGATTATCGACGGCTTCATTATTTTCTTCATTTTGGATATAAATATCGGCAATATTCTCGAAAGACAAGCCGACGAGTGCTAAATCTTTCAGTTTTTGTCGCATTGTTAGCGATTGATTTAATAATTGTAAAGCACCTTTATCATCATATCGGCTCATCAGAATCAATGCTTTTTTGTCCAAGGTAAAAGTCAAACCGCGTTGCTGGTTGAGATTGTTGAAGATTTCGTAGGCAGATTCGTAGGCTGCAAGGGCATTTTTATCGAGTTTTTGGGCAAGATAGGTATCTCCTATTTTCAGGTAGGTGTATGCTGTTTCGATGCTATCGTTGATTTGAATATAAATATCCAATGCTTTGGAATAGGAATCCATTGCCAAAGCGTAGATTTTTCGATAATAATAATTATCTCCAATGTAGCGATTTGTTTCGGCAAGCCCGGTTTTATTGTTTATTTTTTCAAATATCTGCAAGGCTCTTGCAGCAAATTGCAATGCCGAAAATTGGTCGGAGTATTTTGTGCGTTCGTAGAGGTGGATTAATTTTCGGGCAGCGATGCTGTCTTCACCATTTTTTGCCAAATAATTGTCCAAATCGACCTGCAAACTGTCGGTTCGTTTTTGTGAAAACGAACTGTGGTGAACCAAAAACATAAAAGCAAATATTAACGGGAATTTTGTGAATTTTTTTAACAAATCAGCCTCCTGTTTTTTTAGGTATTGCGTTGAGTAAAATCGTGATTAAAGCGTTTTAGTATCTCAAAAAATCATAAGTAAAAATTTCTTGAAATTTTATCTAATTGTTTATAGCTAATAACCTTTCTATCTCGTATAAAAATATTTCTTGTCGAAATGTAAAATTAGCAAATTTTGGTTTAAAATTTAAAAAATTTTCAACTGCCAACGAAATATTTATCGATTTTTGCCGATAACTCACAAAGTATCCCACTTCGCTCAGATATTCTGCCAAATACTCCTGCTCGGTTTGTCGGGGCGTTGGAATTAGGATAGC
Organism: Draconibacterium orientale; assembly: GCA_020721645.1. Classification (GTDB taxonomy): domain Bacteria; phylum Bacteroidota; class Bacteroidia; order Bacteroidales; family JAADGE01; genus DYMH01. The sequence goes on along the minus strand of DYMH01000051.1, from coordinate 19,959 downwards.
CGATTTTTTTATTTTTATTAAATCCATCACCGATGTGTAGCCGGAACGTGTTATAATAATGGGTGTTTTAAGGATTAATTGTTCCAATTTTAAAGCACATAATTGCTCAACATAATCGATTTTTCCAATTTTTTTTATTCGAGAATCGCCATGTTTTCCTCCCACGACAATGGTTCGAAAATTTGTTTCATTCAATTGTTTGAGCAGTATTTGTTCTAATATGCTTCGTTGCGGTTCCGGTCCGGACAGTATGGCAGCAATTTCATACTGTTCGTTTATTTGTTTATTATGATTTTCAAAACGAGAAATGGGTCCAATGTATCGAATATTTAACTGTTCTGTATGCCCGTGCGACAATGTGCCGCTCAAATTCTGGGTCGATTCAACATCGGGAATCATACACAAATCAAATGTTTTGATGAAATGATGCAATATTGAAGCCACAAAATTCTGCAAAATTGATAAATATTTCGGCAATTTAGGATACAGTTGATGTGTTATAAAAACTGACGGAATACCCTGAATATAAGCCCCATAACGATTATCGGAAATAATTAAATCGGGTTGATATTTTTTCGCTATTTTTTTTATTATTTGATGTTCTTGGTAAATTCCGTAAAGAATTTTCGGGATTTGCATCGCCATTTTAATTTCGAAAGGAACAATTTTGCTGTAATTCAAGCGTTTTGAGGAATATTTCACGAATAAGACATCCGGAAATTCTTTTTTTAAAAGTTCCGCCGGCAATCCGTCTGCGGCAATAATCACTTGATAATGATTTTGTATCAGCAAGCGAATCAACGGAATATCGCGAACTGCATGCCCCAAACCCCAATCGAGCGGACATATCAATATTTTTTTTTTATTTTCGATGTTTTTATCTATTATAATTCGTGTCTTTGTTTAATTGTAAATTTTTCGTTTGTAAAACCTTTTTGTTTGTGTAAATTAAGAATAATAACGATTTGAATAGTTACTTTTCACTCATTTTCACATTCTCAGCCAAATCAAAATTATGAAAAACTCAACAATATTCAGAACTCCGATTGATATTGAAAAAATGTCTTTTCAGATTTCACATTCCGACAAACTAATGTTTATTGGTTCGTGTTTTACCGAAAATATTGCTCAAAAAATTGAAAAACTTAAATTTACATGCGACATCAATCCATTCGGAATCATATACGGCCCACTGTCTATTTTATTCAGTCTTAACCGCTTACTTAACCCTTCGGATTTTGTGAAAGAGGATTTATTTTTCCGAAACGGACTTTGGAACAGTTATCGACACCACAGTCGTTTTTCGCATCAAGATGTTTCAAAAACATTGAACGGTATCAATTCCTGCCTTCAAAAATCGAGCGAATTTCTGAAATCCTGTGATTTTTTATTCATTACTTTGGGAACAGCACGCATTTATAATCTTGCGGCATCAAACGAACTTGTCGCCAACTGCCACAAAGTGCCGGCAAAATTCTTTACAACAACTATGCTCGATTCCAATGAAATTATTTCCGAATTTAAGAAGTTTTTTGCAGAACTGAAATATTTCAATCCGAAAATTAAAATAATTTTTACCGTCAGTCCTATCAGACACTTAAAATATGGCATTCAGGAAAATTCATTGAGTAAATCGACACTTATCAACGCAGTCCATAAAATATGCTTGAACACCGAAAATGCGGTCTATTTTCCGGCATACGAAATCATGCTCGATGATTTGCGCGATTACCGTTTCTACGAACAAGACATGATTCACCCCACCCAAACGGCACAGGATTATATTTTTGAGTTATTTTCACAAATATTTTTCAACGATGAAAGCTCTGAAATTAATGCCGAAATTACAAAAATTTTGAAGTCAATTGAACATAAACCTTTCAATATCAACACTCCGGAATATATGAATTTCCTTGACAAGACACTTGACAATATAAAAATTCTGGCTAACCGGAAGCCTTCATTGGATTTTTTGCCCGAAATTGAAACACTTATAAAAATAAAAAATCGCCTAAACATATAATTTTAAGCGATTTCTATTTTTTTAAATTTTAGGGGGCTTCTAAAAATTTGATTTTTCGAGGCTTGCGAATTTTTCAAAATCGGAGTTTACTGCTGTAAATGAGGATTTTGAAAAATAAGCATAACGATGAAAAAGCAATTTTTAAAACTCACGTTTAGTCTAATTATTTGAATAAGACTTTTTTTATCTGCGATTTATTATCGGCAAAAATTATTCGCACCATGTACATTCCTTTTTCGCAATCGGGCATTTTTACAATAATATTGTAGGGAACACCCGTTTCGTTTGTTATTTTCTTGACACTTTGCCCAATAACGTTCAAAATTTCAACTGTTTTAATGAGATTATCGGACTTTACCGAGAAATTATCATCGGTAACCGGGTTGGGATATATCAAAACATCATAATTGCAGGCTGCAGTGTTCTGTTGCAGGGTGCGTATATCCTGCGAATACGCCGAAGCCGCAAAAAACGAAAGTATGGAAATCAAAACGATTGAATATGTAAGTTTTTTCATATTTTTTGAGTTTTACTGTTATTTTCTTTTACGCAATATACATATCTTTTGTTTCAATTGCATCACTTTTTTTGTGAGCGAGCAAAAAGTTCCGCTTTTTGTAAATCTTCCGGAGTATCTACCGAAAGACTCTCTATATCAGTAATTTCAGTTTGAATTTGATAATTATTTTCCAACCAACAATTTTGCTCCAATGCCTCTGCTTTTTCGAGCGAAGAGGGTTTTAATTTAACAATCTCCCTCAATATTTCACTCCGATAAGCATAAACACCGATATGCTTGAAATACAAATGATTACCAAGCCAATCTTGTTCATTTTCGCCCCTTAAAAAAGGAATTGCCTGCCGACTGAAATACAACGCCCTTCCGTCTATTGCCCTGATTACTTTTGGTTTAGACACATTAAACAATTCATCTTCGGTATCAATTGCTTTTATTAATGTTGCAATTTGCGTTCTGGAATTGATGAAACTACTTTTAAGTTTGACGAGTTGTTCGGTACGAATAAAAGGTTCATCGCCTTGTATATTGACCACAACATCGAAGTGTAAGCCGGATTTTTTTTCAAAAAGCGTCAAAGCTTCTTCACATCGCGAAGTTCCGCTGATGTGCTTTGCCGAAGTCATTACGGCATTGCCTCCGAAAGATTCAATTTCTGCGACAATTCTTTTGTCATCGGTTGCAACAAGCAAATGTTCAAATACTTGCGAAACCTGCTCATAAACCCTCCGTATCATACTTATTCCGCCTATCAAAGCCAATGGCTTGCCCGGCAATCGGGTCGATTCGTAGCGTGCGGGTATAATTCCTAAATATTCCATCATTACAGGTTTTCTTAAATTGTTTTAATTTGGAAAATAATTTTACTCAATTCGCCTTTATTTGCTTTTATCAATATCTCAACAGGCCATTGTATCGGTAAAGCAAAACTATCGTTCGTATAATTTTACAAAATTTGATATTTTTATTCGATAAACAAAACGATATTGAGTAAAATGTAAAAAAGAAATTATGAAAAAAAAGATTGGTCATTTACTACATATTTCCTTGAATATCTATATCTTATGTTATTTTTTTGTGTTTTGCGGGTCCGACTTTTTTTAAGGATTTTTAACTCTTTTTAAATGATATAAACACGATTGGACGGACAGGCTAAAAAATAAATGGTAAAAAATCATTATCTTTGCAGATAAAAAATAAACGATAGGATTGGTATTTAAAACATGAACGTACAAAGCATAAAACAACGTTTCGGCATCATCGGAAATGCACACGGGTTGAATCGTGCCATTGATATTGCTGCACAAGTAGCCCCGACAGATTTATCGGTTTTGATAACCGGCGAAAGCGGAACGGGAAAAGAAATCATTCCACAAATAATCCACAGCCTGAGTTCGCGAAAACACAATCATTACATTGCCGTAAACTGCGGAGCCATTCCGGAAGGCACCATCGATTCGGAGCTTTTTGGGCACGAAAAAGGCTCTTTTACAGGAGCTTACGAAAGCAGAAAAGGATATTTTGAAGAGGCAAACGGAGGAACAATTTTTTTGGACGAAGTGGGCGAATTGCCTCTCTCCACGCAGGTACGCCTGCTTAGGGTTTTGGAAGCCGGCGAATACATTCGTGTCGGCTCATCGAAAGTTCAAAAAACCGACGTTCGTGTGATTGCTGCCACGAATATGAATATTCCCAAATCTATCAATGACAATAAATTTCGCGAAGATTTGTATTATCGCCTCAATACGGTTCCCATTACCGTTCCGCCGCTCAGAACACGCCGTGAAGATATTTTTCTGCTGTTTCGCAAGTTTGCACAGGATTTTTCAGAAAAATATCGAATGCCGGCTATCCGGCTGAACGAATCGGCTCAAAACATTCTCTCTAATTATCCATGGCCCGGAAACATTCGCCAATTAAAAAATATCACCGAACAAATATCGATTATTGAACAACAACGCGAAATTGATGCCGAAATCCTGAGTCGATATTTGCCCGAAAATGTTTCTAAAAATCTGCCTGCTCTTTTTTCGGGTATTAACAGAGACGAATTTTCGAGTGAACGCGAAATATTGTACAAGATATTATTCGACATGCGAAACGAGGTCAATGATTTGAAAAATATAGTGAAACAAGTCATCAATTCGAGTTCAAAATCAGAAATACGAAAAGATATTTCGATGTCGGAGAATATCAATAATGATTTTTCACAAGAATATTTTACGGGACAGAATATTCAGGAAAACAAACCGTATTTTGACAACCTAAACTATAATAATAACTCGAAGATTGAGGAACCCGAGGAGTTTTCGGAAGAATCTCTTTCACTTGAAAACATCGAAACCGAAATGATTAAAAAGGCTCTCGAAAAACATAAAGGAAAAAGAAAATATGCAGCACGTGAATTAGGAATTTCGGAACGAACTTTGTACAGAAAAATAAAAGAACACAATTTGGGATAAAACCAAAATTGAGAAAAATGAACATGAAATACAAATTGTCAAAGAAACACGTAAAAATGTCAAAATTTATTAAAAAATATTTCTTTATTGTCTCAGTTATATTTATATTTGAGGGTTGCGGAATATACTCTTTTACAGGAGCATCGCTCCACCCGGATGATAAAACGGTGTCGATAAAAACATTTCCAAATCGTGCACCTCTTGTAAATCCTGCGTTAAGCACTGCTTTTACCGAAAAACTGAAAGACGTATTTGTATCGCAAACATCATTAGACTTAGTGCAAACAGACGGCGATTTGCAATTTGAGGGTGAAATTACAGGCTATTCCACAGCCCCTATTTCACTAACAGAAGGACAACATGCCGCCCAAACACGACTTACAATGACCGTGAAAGTAAAATACACCTCGGTGAACAAACCGGAAGCGAATTTTGAGAAATCGATGTCGAGATATGCTGATTTTGAAAATACACAATCATTGTCGAATGCCGAATCGAACGGCTTACCCGATGAAATCATCAAACAAATTGTTGATGATATTTTTAACGAAGCCGTTGTCAATTGGTAGAAAAACATTTCATTAAAAATTACCCCAATTCTTGTAAAAATAACATGCTAAGAGCCTTGAAACAAACCTAATTTTAGTAAAACACACATGAGCACGATTATTCGAAAAAGCTAAAAACAGGTAATAAATTGGCAAAACGTGCGTTTTGCTGTCGCAAAAATATGTAGGCAAAATAAAATATAAACACATGAAACCCGAACAAATAATCGAATATATAGAATCGCCGACATCACTCGGAAAAAAAGAGCTCATCACATTAAAAGAGCTTTTGAACATGTATCCGTATTTTCAAACCGCACATTTACTTTTTATTAAATCGGCACACAATATCAAAGATGTTGAATTGGAACATTATTTGGTGAAATCTTCCACTTTTATCAATAACCGTTCGATTTTACATAATTTACTTGCTCAAAAAACCACAGAGTATAAAACCGAAATAGAAAAAGAATCTATTTCTGAAATCATTCCCGAAAATACGGAAATATCAACGCAATCAAATCAGATTGAAGAAATTACTACAAATCTTCAAGACTTACAAAACATTTCGAACGAGGACGAAAAAAACAAAACGGGCATCGAAAAAAAACAAGCCGAACTAAACGTTTCCACCAAGAAAGATGAAGTAAAACCCGAAAATATTTCGGAAGAAATATCATCTGAAAATACTTCGGATAATGCTCTCAAAGCACACCATAATTTGATAAACGACTTCTTTAAACCCAAAGTAGAAATCACAAAAATTGAACAAAAATCGAAATCAAACATCTCAATTGAAACATCAGATATAAAGAGTAACAACACCGTCAATCTGTCGGACCCTGTTGAAAAAAAGAAACTTGCCGATGATATTTTTGCACGTATCGAATCACTTAAAAATGAGAAACTTGCAATAAAAACCGAGCAAAGAACAATACGCCCGAAAATCGAAAAAACTGCGGAAAAAGAAGAGAACAAAAGCCGCGAAGAACTGCGAGAAGAGCGTATGAAACAACGTGAAATAAAAAGACTTGAACGCGAAAAAGTTGAAAACAAAACGGCTAAAAATGAGCCTGTAAGCAATACCGTAAAAGAAGAAATTTTGACTGTCGATGAAAAAATTGAAATCAAAACAGAATCGTTAGATACGCACGAAATCGAGAAAAATCAATTTAAAAAAGAAGTTGAAAATTTAGTCTCACAAAAAATCGTAGCTTTTAAAACTCCCGACACAAAAGAAATTGAACCGGAAAAAAAAGCTGAATTAACAAGTTTAGAACCGGAAAATCTTTCGCCCGAAAAAATAATTATTCGGACAAATATTTCACAAATCGACACCCAAAAAGAACAAGTTTCAGAAACATTACACAAACCGGAAGAAAAAATTATAACAGAAACTAAATTAGACAAAATATCAGAAAATACAAATGAAACATCAATACAAAATAGTGCAAAAGAGACATTAATAGACCAAAATCAAACTACGGAAGTATTATTGGAACAAAAAATTGAAAATACGCCTATTTTTCCCGAAATTAAAGACCAAAACACCGAGAAAAAAGAGCCTGTTTCGGAAACCAAACAAGAAAAAACGGCAGCACAAAGTATCTACGATAAAATTGCACTTTTCAAACAAAAAAAACTTCAGGAACAAGAACAAAATAAAGTAAAAATTGAAGAAATACCTGCCTTAGATATCGAAATGATTGAGCAAAAAGAAAATACTGTTCAAGATGAGAAATCGGTAACAAACCATAACGATTCAAAAGAAATTACTGTTCCGGAAAATATCGAACAAACACCGGAAGAGGCATTGCCCTTGCATGGGAAAATAACAGAAAACGACATCGAAAGCATCGAAACCATAGAAGAAACAAAAGAGCTTGAATCTTCGGAAATAATAGATGAAAATTTGGACGAAAATACCGAAAAAAACAAAAAATTGATTGATAAATTCATTGAAACCGAACCTAAGCTCGATGCTAAGAAAGAGCCCGAATTGCAAGGCGATGTGTCGAAATCAAGTACCGTAAAAAAAGGCGAAATCATCACCGAACTCATGGCAAATATTTATATCAACCAAGCATATTATGACAAAGCCATTGCCATTTTTGAAAAATTAATTTTGAAATATCCGAAAAAAAAGAGTTATTTTGCATCGAAAATCGAAGATTTAAAAAAAATGATGTAAGTTGCAATCAATTTACTAACGAAATTATTAAAAACACAAACAATTATGTTCTATTTAACAACTGTTTTAATTATCGCAGTCAGCGTGGTTCTCATTCTTATTGTTTTGGTACAAAAATCGAAAGGCGGCGGCTTGTCATCATCGTTTGGAGGTGCCAATCAATTCAGCGGAGTGGTTCAAACCAATAAATTTCTCGAAAAAGCCACTTGGACACTGGCATCTTCACTCTTAGTATTGAGTATTGTTGCAAGTCTAACCATTCCGAGTGCTCAGGCTGACCAAGAAAAATCACAAATACAACAAAAAATCAACAACGAACAAAGTTTCGATAAAGTTCCGATTGTTCCTACACAAGAACAATTAAACAAGCAACTTCAACAAAAAGAAAAAACTACGGAAACAAAAACAAAATAAATTCGGATTGAAATTTTTCAAAATGTCAGTATGTCATCGATACTGACATTTTTTTATTGTCCTATTTAATCTCTAAAACCCTAATAGACAAGGATTCAAACTAAGAATTGGGAATATTGTAACGAAAGGGGGCGGAAAAAATGTCAGTAAAAACCCTAAAAAGACAAAAATAAGGCTTTGGCACAAATTATGACTGATTGATTACGAAAATTTATTACTAATATATAAAATAAGAATATGCAAATAAAACCATTAGGAAAACGGATTTTAGTTGAACCCGTAGAAGCCGAAAGCAAAACAGCTTCCGGAATAATAATTCCGGAATCGGCAAAAGAAAAACAACAAAAAGCAAAAGTTGTGGCAGTCAGTAAAGAATTGACCGATGATGAAAAAAACGAGTTGAAAATTGGGCAAACAGTGCTTTTTGGTAAATATACCGGAACAGAACTCGATGTCGATAATAAACACTATTTGATGCTCAAAGTCGAAGACGTTTTAGCGATTCTCTAATTTCTCATCAAAAATTAATAATTAAAATATCAAAAAAAAATGGCAAAAGAAATAAAATTTGACATCGAAGCCCGTGAGCTTCTGAAAAAAGGCGTTGACCAATTAGCCGATGCAGTTAAAGTAACACTTGGTCCAAAAGGACGTAATGTTGTGATAGAAAAGAAATTCGGTTCGCCACAAATAACAAAAGACGGCGTAACAGTTGCCAAAGAAATCGAACTGTCGGACGCATTTGCCAATATCGGTGCACAAATGGTTAAAGAAGTGGCATCGAAAACCGGCGATGAAGCCGGCGACGGCACAACAACAGCCACCGTTTTGGCTCAATCCATTATCTCGGTTGGATTAAAAAACGTTACCTCCGGAGCAAATCCGATGGATTTAAAACGCGGGATTGACAAGGCAGTAAAAGCAGTGGTTGAAAACCTTAAAAAACAATCACATTCTGTTGGTCAGGACAATGAAAAAATTGAACAAGTAGCCAAAATATCAGCCAACAACGATTCAGAAATCGGCAAATTAATAGCCCAAGCAATGGCAACGGTTAAAAATGAAGGAGTGATTACCGTTGAAGAAGCCAAAGGTACCGACACCAGCGTAGAAGTTGTGGAAGGCATGCAATTCGACCGTGGTTATTTATCACCTTACTTTATCACCGATACCGAAAAAATGGAAGGCGTTCTCGAAAACCCATTCATTTTATTGCACGACAAGAAAATTTCTTCGATGAAAGACTTGTTGCCCGTTTTAGAACCAGCCATACAAGCCGGTCGCCCACTGATGATTATTGCCGAAGATGTTGAAGGAGAAGCCTTGGCAACTTTGGTTGTCAATAAACTCAGAGGTAGCCTGCGGGTTGCAGCTTCAAAAGCTCCCGGTTTTGGCGACCGCAGAAAAGAAATGCTCGAAGATATTGCCATTCTCACCGGCGGGACAGTGATTACCGATGAAAAAGGTTTGAAACTAGAAACCGCAACCTTAGACATGTGCGGAACAGCCGAAAAAGTGGTTATGAACAAAGAAAACACCACAATTATCAACGGTTTAGGCGACAAATTAATGATAGAAGCCCGCGTTAAAGAAATTAAAAAACATATCGAAAATACAACTTCCGACTACGATAAAGAAAAACTCCAAGAACGTTTGGCAAAATTAGCAGGAGGAGTTGCTGTGTTATACATTGGTGCTTCATCGGAAATGGAAATGAAAGAGAAAAAAGACCGTGTCGATGATGCTTTGAGTGCAACGCGTGCCGCAGTAGAAGAAGGAATTGTTCCCGGAGGCGGCGTGGCTTACATTCGTGCTCTGCAAAACATCACAGATTTGAAAGGCGAAAATGAAGACGAAACAATTGGTATTCAAATTATTAAACGTGCTTTGGAAGAACCTCTCCGACAAATTGCAATCAATGCCGGTAAAGAAGGTGCTGTTGTTGTTCAACGCGTAAAAGAAGGGAAAGACGATTTTGGATACAATGCAAGAACCGATGTTTTTGAAAATTTATACAAAGCCGGCGTTATAGACCCTACAAAAGTTACTCGTATTGCTTTGGAAAAAGCAGCTTCAATTGCCGGAATGTTCCTGACAACAGCTTGCGTTTTGGCTGAGGAAAAAGCAACTGAATCCTCAATGCCTGCCGGCGGCATGGGCGGCATGGGCGGCATGGGCGGCATGATGTAAGATTGTAATGGTTAATGAAAAATAATTTGATTTTGAATACGTACATTATAAAATACAAATAAATCTGTCCGAATACTTAATGAAGCCTAGGTGATATTCACAAGGGGCACGAAGAATAAAAAGCGGTTGATAATTCAGCCGCTTTTTTTGTTGAAAATTTTAAAAATAGAATTTTATGTCCAATTTTCACATTCCTAACAAAAATTAAAACAAGCATGTAATCGTCTCAATTACCAAACAAATTCTTTTATATTTTTTTAACAGACTGAATTTATTTGGTAAAGAAAAACCATTTTTTTGTTTATTTTTGTGAAAGTGAAAAACTATTAGCCATTTTAAAGAATAATTTTCAAATGAAAGATACCGAAATACTTTGGGTTGATGATGAAATTGATTTACTTAAAATACACATCTTGTTTTTGGAAGAGAAAGGAATCTCTGTAAAAACTGCCAACAACGGCGATGATGCCATTGAAATGGTTCGCGAACGCCCTTTCGATATTATTTTTTTGGACGAAAACATGCCCGGAAAAACAGGATTGGAAGTCTTAGGAATTATCAAATCAATTCGCCAGTCCACACCGGTAGTCATGGTTACAAAAAGCGAAGAAGAAGACATTATGGACGATGCTATTGGCTCGCACATCGATGATTATCTGATAAAACCCGTCAATCCGAAGCAACTTTTGCTTTCGATAAAAAAACATGTTGAAAACAGAAGAATCATCAGCGAAAAAACCAATTCCGCCTATCAAACAGGTTTCGGCGATTTGGGAAATAAAATCAATCAAACCAAAACATTCGGCGACTGGATAGATGTTTACAAAAAATTAGTTTACTGGGAATTACAACTCGAAAATTCGGGCGATAAAGCCATGGATTCGATATTGAAACTTCAAAAAAACGAAGCAAACAACATGTTCACTCGATTCATTAAATCGGAATATTTTAAATGGTTTGAGCCCGAACAAAACAATCGCCCCAACATGCCTTTCGACTTCTTTCGCAAAAAGATTTTCCCGCTCACCGACAAAGGCGAACAAGTTTTCGTACTTCTTATCGACAATCTGCGTTTCGACCAATGGCAAGTCATTCAACCATTAATCAACGAATACATGCACACCGAATCCGAAGATATTTGGTTTTCGTTGCTGCCCACTGCAACACAATATGCCCGCAACGCTCTGTTTGCAGGCTTAACACCACTGGAAATTTCCAAACGTTACCCCGATTTTTGGCTCAACGACGAAGAGGACGGCGGCAAAAATATGCAGGAAGAAATTTTGCTTGCTCATTTAATCGAACGATATCGCCGAAAAATAAAATTCGGCTACGAAAAAATCCTCAACAACAAAGCCGGAACAAAAATTATCGAAAATTTTAAAAATTATACCGAAAATCAACTGACGGTTGTTGTTTATAATTTTGTTGATATTGTCTCACATGCCCGAACCGATATGCAAATGATTCGGGAACTCACCGACAACGATGCCGCATACAGAGCTCTAACTCTTACGTGGTTTGAGCATTCTCCCCTATTCGATTTGATAAAACTTTTGGCTCAACAAAAAATTAAAACAATTATCACAACCGACCACGGCTCTATCAGAGTGGACAATCCAATTAAAGTTGTCGGAGACAAAAATACAACTACAAATTTACGATACAAACAAGGTAAAAGCCTTAAATACGACAAAAAAGAAGTTTTTGAAATCCTAAAACCCGAAAAAGCCGGCTTGCCTTCCACAAATCTTAGTTCAAGCTATATTTTCACAACAAACGACGATTTTTTTGCATATCCCAACAATTACAATTATTATGTGAAATATTACAAAGACACCTTTCAACACGGTGGCGTTTCGCTCGAAGAATTACTCATTCCAATGATTAC
>DYMH01000051.1:0-7623 GCA_020721645.1 Draconibacterium orientale | reverse complement strand
CACTTTTAGTTATTAGTTTTCCACTTTAAGTTATTAGTTTTTCACTTTTAGTTATTAGTTTTCCACTTTTAGTTTTATTTTATGAGTTCATCACGGCACAATCCACAACAATATTCGTATTCGCAAGGCAGCATGATGCCTCAGGAAGAAATGCTCGAAATCGGCAAAATAAAGCGGAATTTGAATATCGGCATACCCAAAGAATACGATAAATACGAAAATCGCATCATTCTCACTCCCAAAGCTATTGCCGAATTGATTGGCGACGGACACAAAATACACATCGAACGCGGAGCCGGAGAAGGAAGCAATTGGACTGATGATGAATATGCTTCGGCAGGTGCCGTGCTCACTTCACGCAACGAAGTTTTTAAAAGCGAAATCGTTCTCAAAGTTTCACCCTTTTGTATCGAAGAAATAAAATTGATGCCCGGAAACCAAATGTTGATTTCGGCACTTCACACAAGTGCACAAACAGAACAAACCATCACAGAACTCATTCGCCGACGAATGACCGCCGTAGCCTATGAATTGATAAAAGACAATGACGGATTCTATCCCTTTGTTCATTCGATGAGCGAAATTGCCGGAATACTTGCCATAACAATAGCCGGCGAATATCTAAGCAATGCACAAAACGGAAAAGGCATTTTACTTGGAGGAATCACAGGAATTACACCCGCCGAAATCGTAATTCTCGGTGCCGGAACAGCCGGAGAATATACAGCCAGAGCTGCTTTGGGTTTAGGTGCAACTGTAAAAGTTTTCGATTATTCGGTAGGAAAACTTCGCGACCTGCAAAAAAGTTTAGGACAACAAATTTTCACTTCCGTCTTCCAAAAAGACGTACTCCTAAAAAACCTAAAAACTGCCGATGTTGTTGTCGGTGCTTCGGAATTTAGCGGAAAAGTACGCCGTTTTTGGGTTCCCGAAGAAATGGTGCGACAAATGAAACGAGGCTCGGTAATCGTTGATTTAAACGTGGACAACGAACCCAATTTTGAAACTTCCGTTGTAACCGATTTTGGCAAACCCTCTTTCACAAAACACGGGGTTATTCACTATTGCGTACCAAACATCGCCTCACGGGCATCAAGAACTGCATCGGTTTCACTTAGTAATGCTCTCTTGCCCTTAGTACAGAAAATCAGCCAAACAACCGAAATACATCATCTGATTCGCGAATGCACCGGTTTTAGAAACGGAACATACATCTACAAAGGCATCTTAACCAACGAACATCTCGGAAATAAATTTGGAATTGATTATAAAGACATCAATCTGCTGACTGCCGTTTATTGATATCCACACAGTTACTAAAATCATTTTTTTACACCTCACTCTAATTTTTTTTCAAAAAAAAACAAGAAAAAAATAAATTTGAACTTTCCAAGATATATACATATATTTAGCAACACATTAAACCACTAAAACACTCGATTATGAAAAGAATTTTTATCTCACTTTTGGCTATCACAAGCCTTATTTCTACCGCATTCGCCGGCGGTATCGTAACCAACACCAACCAAAGTGCGGCTTGGGTGCGTACTCTGGTGCGCGATGCAGCAATAGATGCCGACGCTGTTTATTTTAATCCTGCCGGTGTGGCACGCATGAAAGACGGTTTCTTTATTGAAGTCGATAACCAATCAATTTTTCAAACAAAAACAATTAACAACGAGTACGCAAACTTGAACAACGGAGAATATATAGGCGATGTAAAAGCCATGGTTTTCCCTTCGGCATATTTGGGCTATAAAAAAGGCAACTTCGCTGTTCACGGCGGTTTTGCAATTGTAGGCGGAGGCGGAAGTGCCGAATATAAAACAGGTTTACCTTCGTTTGAAAAAGATATTTCTGATATTCCGGATAAACTTACAGCATCAGGAATCCCCACAACACAGTATTCTTCGGATATTTATTTTGCAGGAACTTCGGCTTATATGGGTTTCCAACTCGGGGCTTCGTATAAAATCAACGATTTTATTGCTGTCGGTGTCGGCGGACGTTATATTATTGGTAAAAATACTTATGAAGGACATATCAGAGATATTATGATTAATCCTACGTTTACAAATGCCGGATTTACGGGAACCATGGTTTCCGCACCGACGTTCTTTAGCACAATGGAAACTTATTTGACAGGAGTATCTGGAATGGCTTCCGGTGCAGCAGCTGATTTAGATCCATATATTGCTACCGCAGGAGGATATACTCCGGCACAACTTGTTGCTTATGGAATGATGACTCAGGAAGATGCAGATAAAATTACTAATGGTTACACTGCATTAGGCGGAAACCCAACAGGATTAACACTAAGCCAACTGCAAACAGGATTTTCCGATTTTGCAACTTTTTATACAGAAAAAGCTTCAGCAATGGGAGCAAATGCCGATGCAACCGGCAATGTGGAAGTCGATGCAGAACAAACCGGAACTGCATTCACACCATTTATCGGTGTCGATTTGTCGATGATGGACGGAAATTTAGGCGTTGCAATAAAATACGAGCATAAAACCGCAATGACAATGAAAAATAAAACCACCATTGACGGTTCCGGAATGTTCCCCGACGGCGAAGAAGTTCCTGCCGATATGCCCGCTTTACTCACAGTGGGTGTTCGATACAACATTATGGACAATTTCCGCACACAAATCGGTTTCCATTATTATATGGATAAAGCCGCAAAATACGGAAAACAAAGATATATGTTGAATCCTGCATACGTAGAAGACGGACCATATCGTAAATACATTCCTGAAGAATATGTTACCAACGGCGAAAAAGACGTTATGATGTCAGATGGTTCAATAGGAACTTATCTCGATAAAAATTCATTCGAACTCGGCGTTTCTTTGGAATACGACGTAGCTAAAAACATCTCGCTCAGCGGCGGATATTTGTACGCTTCCACATCTCCCACTTTGGCTTACCAAACCGATATGGGTTATACACTCGTTTCTCAAACATTCGGATTCGGCGGAATTGCTCACGTGAGCGATAAATTCGATATCAACCTCGGTATTTCTTACACTTCTTATTCCGACGGCGACAATACTTTTGACTATTCCGACCCGCTCAGCACAACAGGCGGTACTATTTCAACAAAAGAACTTTACGACAAAAAAACAACAGTTTTTGCTATCGGTTTCGGATACCGTTTCGGTAAAGAATGAAATACGTTAACAATAAAAAGTAAAAAGCTCTCTTTTGAGGGCTTTTTATTTTAAAATAATTTGTAACATTGAGCGTTGAAACTAAAAGTGAAGAGTGAAAAACGAAGAATGAGAAATATTTTAATGCTTATTTCACTCATTTTGTTTCACTTTTATATATTCAAAAAACATCAAATAAAATATCAATGAAGACACTATTTGCAATACTGACATTTACAATCATCAACCTTCAAGCATTCTCTCAAATTATCGACTTGCCGGTTTTCAATACCAAAAGCCATAAAACTTTGGTGATTGAAAAAATTGAACGCACACCAACTCAAACCGTTTTCTACATGTCGATAAGCAACGAACTGGAAAACGGCACAGGCAGCTTTTGTGCCGACAGGCAAATCTATATCAAAGAATCCAAAGGCGACCGAATGTATTTTATGGACCACACGGAAGGGATACCCACTTGCCCCGAATCGCATCAATTTAAAAAAACGGGAGAAATTCTCGAATTTCGGTTGTACTTTCCTGCGATTCCCGAAAATGTTCAGGAAATTGATTTAATAGAAAATTGTTCCGACAACTGCTTCTATTTTTACGGCGTAGTTCTAAACACCACAACCAACAACGAAATCAAACTTTTTGAGAAAGGTGTTGCACTGTTCACCGACAAAAAACTTGAACCGGCACTCACCTGTTTTTTAAAAATCAATCAAACGGCAAGCGATACACAGTCAAATATATATGCCTATTCGTCTTACATCATTCCGCTTATATATTTTCAAATCGGCGACACTCAAAATGCTCGAAATTATTTTCAGAAATTGAAAGACTCACAAGTCAAAGACAAACAATATTTTATCGAAAAATTGCAAAGTGAGACTTTTTTTAAAGAGTTAAAATAAGACAAAAGATTTTTTTACTTTTGAAAAAATTATTCATATCAAATAAGTAAGCAGGACAAATTTATTTGTATACTTTGATTGGTTGATTTTTTGATGTGCTGATATGCTGATTGCTTTTAATATCAAATAGATAAACAATTTGTAAAACGCAATTTATGACCGTGCTTAGTATATATCAAGATGCAATGTCGTTAAGTTAAGAAATGTATTTGCTGTTCGGCTTAGGCTCTGCCTAAGTCGATTTATCATGACAGGCTCTGTCTGTTAAAGCAAGGCAGAGCCTTGCAAAATAAGTCCAACTGAGGCAGAGCCTCAGTCGAACACCTGCTTAACTAAACCACATTGTAACAAGATGTCTGTATTCTTATAAAATTAAATGATTACCTCATTAACAACTAACAACTAATAATTAACCATTACTTACATGCACTTTTCGGTTTTAGATTGGTCGATAATCGGAGTTTACTTTGTTATCAGTTTAGGAATCGGCATTTACATGTCGAAACGGGCATCGCGCGGACTGAGCGATTTTTTTCTCAGCGGACGTAACCTTCCGTGGTATATTGCCGGCACAAGCATGGTTGCCACAACCTTTGCCGCCGACACACCTTTGGCAGTAGCAGAATTGGTATCGCAAAACGGTATTGCAGGCAACTGGCTTTGGTGGAACATGGTTTTTGGCGGTATGATGACCGTTTTTTTCTTCGCCCGCCTTTGGCGTCGTTCGGGAATTGTAACCGATGCCGAATTTGTTTCGATTCGTTATGCCGGGAAAAAAGCCTCATTCCTACGAGGTTTTCGAGCCGTGTATATCGGAATAATGATGAATGTTATCGTAATTGCATGGGTAAATTTGGCAATGACAAAAATATTGAAAGTGATTTTTCCCGAATTTACGGTTTTCGGTTTATCCGAAATTCATTTTTTGGGTCTCACATTCAGTTCTCACCTTTTGGCGGTAGGCGGTCTCATGTTGTTTACCGCAGTCTATACTTCGCTGTCCGGATTATGGGGCATTTCGCTTACCGACAGTTTTCAGTTTATCATTGCCATGACGGGTTGCATTGTCTTAGCCATTTTCGCAGTAAATCATGTTGATGTTGGCGGCATTTGGGGCTTAAAACAGAAATTGCCGGAATGGGTTTTCAGCTTTCTGCCCTCACCGAGCGAAAACAGTAATTCAATCGGTGCAATTGGAATTTTGAAAATGAGCACGGTTGCATTTGTTGCCTATTTGGGAGTTCAATGGTGGTCGAGCTGGTATCCGGGTGCCGAACCGGGTGGCGGAGGTTACATTGCCCAACGCATGATGTCGGCAAAAGACGAGAAACATTCGCTCTTAGCAACTTTGTGGTTTCAGGTCGCACATTTTGCCATACGACCTTGGCCTTGGATAATTGCAGCCTTAGCCGCACTCATCATTTATCCAAACGAAGCAGACAAAGGCTCGGCTTATGTTATGTTGATACGCGATTTAATGCCTTCCGGATTGTTAGGCTTGCTCATTGCTGCGTTTTTGGCGGCATACATGTCCACTTTGGCATCGCAAACAGTTTGGGGAACATCTTATATTATCAACGATTTATACAAACCGTTCATTGCAAAAAAACAAGACGAAAAATCTCTTGTTAAAATATCACGATACACAACGGTCGTTCTCATGCTTTTTTCACTTATCATCACAACACAGTTCGACCAAATAAGCGATGCGTGGAAATTTGTATTGGCATGCAGTGCAGGTATCGGTCCGGTACTCATTTTGCGGTGGTACTGGTGGCGAATCAATGCGTGGAGCGAACTCTCGGCAATGCTTGCACCTTACGCCGTTTATCCGATATTAATGATAAACCATGTGGATTATGAAACATCGTTGCTGATAATTGTCGCGTGGTCTTCAACAGTCTGGCTGACAGTTACATTCCTCACAAAACCTGAGAATCCGGAAATTTTGCACTCGTTTTATAAAAGAATACACCCCGGCGGTTTTGGGTGGAGAAAAATCTCTGTTCAATATCCCGAAATAAAAAGCGACAGTGGTTTTGCACGATTGTTTATAAATTGGTTTTTAGGTTGCATCATGGTTCTGCTTTTCTTGTTCGGAATGGGTAAAATCATTTTTCAGGAATACACAACCGGTTTTATATTTTTAGCAATTGCCCTGCTTGCCGGAACATTTATTTATTTTAATTTGAAGGTGATATTAAAAGAACCGGAAGACGAAATTGTTTTATAAAATCTGTCTGAAAACCATTTTACACAAAACTTTTATCTAATTACCCCCAATGCCCGAAAAACAAGCCTCGATACTCATAATTTACACAGGCGGCACCATTGGCATGATTCACGATGTCGCCACAGGCTCATACAAACCTTTTGATTTTGAACAGATATTGGAAAATGTTCCTGCACTTCAACAATTTGGTTTCAGTCTGTCAACGATTTCGTTTGAGCCGCCCATCGACTCATCGGACATCAGTCCCGAAACATGGATAAAACTTACAAAAATACTGAAAGAAAATTACGAAAAACACGATGGGTTCGTAATACTTCACGGAACCGATACCATGGCATATTCTGCATCGGCATTAAGTTTTATGTTACAAAATTTTAACAAACCGGTGGTCTTCACCGGAGCCCAATTGCCCATAGAAACCCTGCGAACCGATGGTAAAGAAAATCTTATCACTTCGATAGAAATAGCGGCGGCAAAGCGAAATGAAAAATCACTTGTTCCGGAAGTTTGTATTTATTTTGAAAACAAATTGTATCGGGGAAATCGCACAAGCAAACGCAATTCCGAACATTTTGATGCATTTGAATCGGCAAATTATCCTGTTTTGGCGGATGTCGGCATACACATTAAATACAATTTTCAGAACATAAAGTACAACGAAAACAACCAAGTTATGGACATCCGAACAAATATTTCGACCGATGTTGCCATATTAAAATTATTTCCGGGTATCAATCAGAATATAGTTGAAGCCTTATTTAATGCTAAAAATCTGAAAGCTGTTGTTCTGGAAACTTTTGGCTCGGGCAATGCTCCGACAGCAAAATGGTTCATCGATTCGATTAAAAAAGCAATAGAAAAAGGCATTGTCATTCTGAATGTTACGCAATGTATTGCAGGCAGCGTTCTTCCCGGACGTTACGAAACCAGCGTGGAATTAATGAAATCGGGGGTTTTGAACGGCTATGATTTAACAACAGAGGCTGCAATTACGAAATTAATGTTTCTTTTGGGAATGAATCTAAATCGAAACGAATTGGAACTGTATATTCAAAATCCCATAGCCGGTGAAATGACTGTGATTTCAGAATTTTAAGAGCATTTGGAATGATAAAAACAGGATTGAAGAAAGACGAAACACATCAAAAATTATTTTTTTTATGAAATTGAGTCCGAATTGTTTTTTTCGGTAAATATTATTCGTAATTTTGCACACCGGAATAATAAAGGAGAGGTGTCCGAGTGGCCGAAGGAGCATGCCTGGAAAGTATGTATATCTCACAAGGGTATCGCGGGTTCGAATCCCGCCCTCTCCGCA
>DYMH01000050.1 GCA_020721645.1 Draconibacterium orientale | reverse complement strand
TTAATACATATTTTTGGAGGCTTTTGAGACAGCCTCAATATGAGGAAACGAAATCAGGCTTTAGCCCTCCAAAAAAGCAACTAAATTTTTGTCTAAAGCCTTTGTTCGGGTTTTTAGAACACCGGCATAAATGCCGGAGATAGTCAATAAGTATATTATCTCTATTATTAACCAGTTTCTAACTTTATAAACTTTCAACTTTATAATTTTTTAAAATGAACTCAGCAATCATTTTACCGCAAAATTGTTTAATTTTGTGATATTGAAAACTAAAACCAAATCTTATGAACGGAACATTAATGCAATATTTCCACTGGTATTACCCTGCCGACGGTTCGTTGTGGACGAAAGTAAAAGAATCGGCAGAAAAATTATCAACAGTCGGCATCACGGCATTGTGGCTGCCGCCTGCATTTAAGGCAAACGGCGGAGCCAACGATGTTGGATACGGCGTTTACGATGTTTACGATTTGGGTGAATTTGACCAAAAAGGAAGCATACGCACAAAATACGGAACAAAAGACGAATACCTCGCCGCCATTCAAGCCGCACATTCAAAAGGTATTCAAATATATGCCGATTTGGTTCTCAATCACAAAGCCGGAGCCGAAGATATTGAACGCGTGGAAGCTCGGCGTGTGTATTTCGATAATCGCAACCTTGAGTATGGCGAGCCTGTTTTTATTGATGCGTGGACATCGTTCAAATTTCCTGCAAGACAGGGCAAATACTCAAAATTTCAATGGTTTTGGAAACATTTCGATGGTGTCGATTGGGACGAAAACGCCAAAGAAAAAGCAATTTTCAAACTCATCGGTCGCGATTCGCAATGGGAACAGATTTTGGACCCCGAGTTGGGGAATTATGATTATCTCATGTTTGCCGATATTGATTTCAACGACCCCGATGTGAATACCGAACTCCGAACGTGGGGAAAATGGTATGTCGATTTCACGGGAATCGACGGTTTTAGACTCGATGCCATCAAACACATTAAATTCGATTTTTTCAAATACTGGCTCAACGATGTGCGTCAATCGACTGCAAAAGAGCTTTTTACGGTAGGCGAATATTGGAACTACGATTTACGAATTTTAAACCTGTATCTCGAAAAATCGGAACACAAAATGTCGCTTTTTGATGCCCCTTTGCACCATAATTTTTATATTGCCTCGAAGCAAGGCTCCGATTACGACTTACGTCAAATTTTCGATAATACTTTGGTTAAAACACAACCGCTTTTTGCCGTCACGCTGGTCGAAAACCATGATACACAACCACTTCAAGCTCTGGAATCGCCCGTCGATTATTGGTTTAAACCTTTGGCTTACGCCTTAATTTTGCTGCGAGACACAGGGTATCCTTGTGTTTTTTATCCCGATTTCTATGGAGCTCAATACCGCGACAAAGGAAAGGACGGCAACGAATATGATATTAATCTGGCTCCTGTCGAAAAATTGGATTTGCTCATTGCTGCCCGGAAAAACCTTGCTTACGGCGTGCAACGCGATTTTTTAGACCACCCGAACGTTATCGGTTGGACACGCGAGGGCGATGAAAATTATCCGGGTTCGGGAATTGCAGCTATTCTCAGCAACGGAAGCGATGGCTGGAAATGGATGGAAGTCGGAAAGAAAAACGCCGGCAAAACATTTGTCGATATTCTTGGAAATCACTCTGAAAAAGTCGTTATCAACGCCGATGGTTGGGGCGAATTTAAAGTAAACGGTCGTTCGGTGTCGGTTTGGTGTGAAATGAAATAATAAACATGTGAAATACAGTGGAATATACAAGGATAGTTCAGGTTCGACCAATATTATAATAGAAAATAATTTTGAAAATTTATCCGTAGAAATTGACGGTGTAAAATTTATTGGTACCGAATTTTCTGATTTTTCAATTCCGGAAACTCTAAACTATTCACAAAAACAACTCGAAAGATTTACATTTTCGGGTGTGGCTGTTTACGGAGCGAAAACACTAAAAAAATCACTTTGCAATTGTTCTTTTAACATCACAATTCCTCAAATAATTATTAATTCAGAAACGAATCAAAATTTTGAAATTAACGTAAATCTAAATTACACTTTGGGGAATGAAAATCCAATAAATAAAGGGCTCGATTATGAAAACATGATTTTGTCCTTTCGCTTGGAACGAAAAGAATATGTTGGAGAAAGCGGATATATTGAAACCGTTTTTGAGCAAATTCAAGAACAATTGGGTGAATCTTATAGCTTTAAAAATTGCTTCGGCTGTATGTATGGCGATTATAGTGTTTATGGGCAAAGTGCTTTCGGCTCAATGCGTTGTTATGTGAATCAAAAAGAACAATACATGAAAGTGAAAACAAAAATGGACTATCTATCCCTATTGAACGATGTTTACAAAAAAGTTCAGGAGATATATTATTGTCCGAATTTTAAAATCAGAAAAAAAGGCTTTGGCTATAGAGGTTAAAAACAAGCAGATACGCAGCTTTTACATACCCATACCAAAACGTGCCTGATTTCCCAAAGACTCTTCAATTCGCAACAATTGATTGTATTTTGCGGTTCGTTCGCCGCGGGTTGGGGAGCCGGTTTTTATCAAGCCGGTATTCAAAGCTACTGCCAATTCGGCAATCGAAGTATCCTCGGTTTCGCCCGAACGATGACTGATAATGGTGTTGTAGCCGTATTTTTTTGCCAAAAACACAGTGTTTATCGTCTCGGTTAAAGTTCCTATTTGGTTTGGTTTTATTATTATGGAGTTTGCAGCGGCTTTTTCGATGCCCAAAATCAGTCGTTCGGGATTTGTTACGTACAATTCATCGCCCACAATTTGAATTTTGTCGCCCAAAGATTGGTTAAGTTCTGTCCATGCCTCCCAGTCGTTGCTGTGAAATGGGTCTTCGATTGAAGAAACAGGATATGTTTCGAGGAATTTTTGCCAATAATCTATCATTTGCTTTGAATTAAGTTCGTTCTTAACCGAACTCAAATGATATTTCTTTGTTTTTTCGTTGAAAAGAGAATCTGCAGCGGCATCAATTGCAATCATAATGTCATTTCCGGGTTTTAAACCGGCTTTTTCTATTGATTTTATTAAAAACTCAACAGCTTCTTCGTTGTTTTTCAGATTTGGGGCAAAACCGCCTTCATCACCCACATTAATGGAATGTCCGGCAGATTTTAATTCGGATTTCAAGTGATAATAAATTTCTACCCCCATTCGTAAGGCTTCGCCAAAACTTGTTGCCCCAAAAGGTAAAATCATAAATTCCTGAAAATCGAGCGAATTATCGGCATGTTTGCCTCCGTTCAGAATATTCATCATCGGAACCGGCAGTACATTGGCATTGATACCTCCGATGTATCTGTGCAGAGGCATTCCGGTAGATAAAGCGGCAGCCTTTGCCACAGCCAATGAAACGGCAAGCAGGGAATTAGCTCCCAAATGAGACTTGTCGGGCGTGCCGTCGAGGCTTATCATCAGACTGTCGATATAACTTTGCTCGCCGACATAAATGCCCTGCAATTTTTCATCAATTATTTTGTTGATATTCGCAACGGCTCGCGAAACATCTTTCCCAAAGTATTTCAAAGGGTCGTTATCTCGCAATTCTGCTGCTTCGTATTTTAATGGAACGATTCCGGACGCAACAGATGCTCGCCCGATAATTCCGGCAGTCGTAAGTACATCAACTTCTATGGTTGGATTTCCGCGTGAATCGAGAATCCGCCGGGCTGTTACTTTGGCAATTTGAGACATGAATAAGAATTGTTAATTGTAAATTGATAATTATAAAGAAGTAATAATGCGAATCATGAGTTGAAAAATTATGATTAAAAAAAGTTTTATACTGATTTTCAATGTTTTTACGGCGAAATAGAAATTATGAAAATTAATTCAAGCTATTCAGCCGGAAAATATTTTTTACTATTTGCAAATTTATTTCACCGCCAATTGAATACCAATATTTTATACCACAACATTAGTTCGACAAGCTCACTAGGTGTGTCGTGGCAATAAAAAGAAAATAAATTTCAATTCTTGATTCTTATTAATAATTAGAATTTGTTAAGCAGGCGAGTTGATTATATTCCGATTCGCCCAATTTTATTTGTTTGAAAATAGAAAATAATATGTCTTTGAATTTCAAAAATCAAACCAAAAGTTTAAAATTTTCGACAATAATATCCTAAAACCACAGATTCGCCCCAAAAAAAAACTTCGCAGGATTTTATCTGCGAAGTTTTGGGTGGAAGATGGGGTTCGAACCCACGACCCTCGGAACCACAATCCGATGCTCTAACCAACTGAGCTACGTCCACCGTTTCGGACGGCAAATATCATATTATTAATTTAAAATTACAAATATTTTTTTTAGAAAAATCGGGAAGAGATTATTTTGTTTTTCAACCGGTAATTTATGTTTAGTTAATCGGCTTGTCGAATCTGTTTTCCAAATATTTTTCGTTGTTTCCGTCTCGTAATTCGCGAAAGCGTTTGCGAGCCGGCGAAGCAAAAATACTGTCGGGGTGGTCGGTGATAATTTTACGATAAAAATCGGAGGCTTTATCTTTGTCATTCAGATTATTATCATATATTTCGGCAGTTCTGAACAAGGCTTCGTCGGCTAAAATATCGTAGGAATAAGTGTCGGTGATTTTTTTCAGACAATCCAGAGCTTCCGTATATTTTTCCTGAATTTGGAAGATGTCAGCTTTTTTTAACAGGGCATCATCAACCAGCGGATTGTCTTTAAAAAGCGTGATGAGAGAATCTAAAAAAAACAGTGCGGAATCGTTATTTTTCCGGAACGTTGCCATTTCAGCCGATGCAAACAATTCTAAGGGTTTCGTAATGGAATCTTCGGTACTTGCCTCCTCGATAAGTGTCGAAAGAGCCAGAGCATCGTTGGCAACGAGCTTCGAACTTGCAGCTTTGAGAGCATCGAGTTGGGCTTTTGCCCAGCGAAAATCGTGGGCGTAGAATGCCAATTTAGCCTTTCGCAGCAAGGCTTTATCGCCGGTTTCGTTATCTTTATTGGCTTTTTCGGCTTGTGCATACAATAAACTTGCCTGCCAAATATCGCCCTGAAAAAGCATGATGTCGCCGATTTCGATTTGGCATTCGCCAATGGCTTGTTTGGTGAGCCCGAACGACTGAACGGCTTGATTGAGTGTTTTCAGAGCCTCAGCGGGCTTATTAAGGTAAAATGCCTGCAAATGAGCCAAATCAATCATGGTTTGAATTGAAAAATTATCGTTTCCGATTTCGGAAATGGTTTGCTGATATTCTTTTTCGAGATTTTCGATTTGTTCGCGGGTTGTAATTTCTTGATTTGCTACTTTTGTATATAGAACATTAAGTAACCCAAATTTCGACTGAAAATAAAACGGAAAAGTATTTCCTTTATTTTCAACATATTTGAAAGCATCGGCAGCAATATCAAGTTGTTTATTTTGCATGGCAATTTGTGCAATATTCAAGATTCGTTTTCCGGATTCGTTTTGTTTTCGGTCCAGAGCTTTTGCCTGTATTAATGCGGCATTCAGCTCATTTTTTTGTACATAAGCCCGAATCAATAATTCGCTGAAAGCATTTTTATTAGGTTCTTGTTGAATTTTTTTGATAATGGCAGTTCTTAAAAGTACCCAAAATTCATCATTGACATCTGTTGGAATAAAATACAGCAGCCTTGTCGAAACTTCTTCAAAATTTGTTGTATTTACGGAAATTAATGCGAGATATTGCTCAATCATTTCGGGATATTTTCGCTGAAAAGAATAAATAACAGCCAATTCGCGTAAATATAATTTTCCGGTTGCATTTTGGGCATTAATATACACTTGTGCGGCGTAATCATAGGCACGCCGAGCGATGAATGCGTTTGCAAGATTTATGGTTTGCTCTTGCGAAAATGTGAGATTTTCGACAGCTGTTTTATATTGAATTTCACCTTTTTCTTCTTCTCCCTGTTGTTTATAAAGATACCCTAAATCGACAATAAAACTCAAATCATTTTTATTTTTTTTGATTTGTTTTTTGATATTTTTTTCTGCTTCATCGAATTTTTTTTGTTCTATCAGACAGTCAATAATCAAGTTAAAATAGTATTTGGCTGCAGTTTGGTCGTATAATTTTTGATAAACAACCTCAGCCTTATCAAATTCTTTACTTTTGTAATATTGCTCGGCTAATTGAATATCTTCGGCTAAATTTTGGGATAATAAAGCTACCGAAATAAAAAAAAACATAAAAAAAAAGACGATTTTTTTCATCATCGAATATTATTTTGAGAAACAAATTTAACGAAAAACAACACTCGATGTTGTATGTTCGCACCATTTTTATTTTTTTGTCGTTAATTCCAAAAGTCTAATAAATTGGTTATCGCTTCGTTAAACAATTTTGGTGCTTTGATACCTAAAATCAATTCTCCGTTTTCGTTTAACAAAAATCCAATCTCTATTTCAATAATTTCTTGCTCTTTACTGCCGTATAAAACAACAGTTCTTACAATTTTGGATAATGTTTTTGTATGTAATTTTTTTCAATGTATTCATAATTATTGAGTTCGCTTATTCCGTCTTTGCGAAATTTATATTTTTTACCTTCTACATTTATCACTTCGTTGCGTCCAAAATCTATCAGAATTAAATCAGGAATATGAATAATTTGTTATTTTCAAGTATTGGAAAAATTCGCAAAGTATCAATGAAACCTGTAAAACCGTAATCTTTGGCAAATTTATTGAAAATTGTAGACAAAACTTCTTTTTTAGGACGTTCTTCTGTTAAAAACCAAAGATTATTCATTCTTTTTCAATTTTGGTAAAAGTAAATTTGCATTTTTTAATTCATTGTCAAAAAGTACATAATTATCTAAATAGCCTTGATTTTGAATTCTATTAATTTTTAAAAAATCTTGCTTTGTTGCAAAACCTAAAATATCTACGGTATATGATGTTGTATCATATAAACGAACTGAAAAATAAATATCTTTTGGCTTATTCTTCATTTGTTCTACCATTTCCAAAGTTCTTGTATGAAAATCCTTTGTTCTTGTTTTAACATCAACTTTCAATTCCTTCATTTCTAAGTCCCAAACAAGAAAATCATAAAAATCAGCGTCTTCGTGTGATGTTTTATCTTCTTCAAATTTAATATTGTTATCAATAAAAAATTGTTTAATCGCTTTTTCGCCTAATTTTCCTTCAAACATTTTTCTTTGTTTAGCATCTAATCCACCTTCATGAAAGTCATGCCTATTTGCAGTAAATTTTCTTGAAATTGTAGCATAATTCATTGCTTCAATTCTTAACTGTTCTGAAATAATAATTTTCATTTAGTATCTTTTTAGTATATATAATTGTTCCTGAATATACTTTTTGTGTTTACTGTCGCCGTTGCTATTACTTTTAAAACGTAAATAATCAAACTCAATTAATTCAACTGTCCCGAATTGTTCCAAAACTGAAATTATTTTTTGTTTTGGCATAATTCCTTCGGTGTTGTAACTTAGAATTAATGTTTTATACTTTCCGTTTTTAGCAATTTTATATAATTCTTGTAAACCTGTTTCCGGATTGCAAAACAATGATTTTTGATTTTCATAATTACGCATACCTGTAACACCCTTAATTTCAGGATTATCATATTTTGCAATGGTTTCCATTAAATGATAATTCGGTGCATATTGTCGTTGATTATATGGTGGGTCAAGGTAGAAAATATCTGCATTGACTTGCTCTAATAAATTGACTGAATTATCATTATACGAAAAATTTTGTTTCTTATTTTTAACTGTTTCTATTGGTCTTAATTGCAATTTTTTAACTGCTCTTGGGTCCCACTGCTTTTGAAATGCGGCGTAAACACCTGAAACATTAGCATAAAATGGAACTGTTTCAATTAAACACGCTAATAATGTAAAATATTCATTTTCTGTTATTAAATTTTCGTTATTCCAATTTTCAATTTGCTGTCTTATTGTATCAATAATTTTTCCGTTTTCTGCTGTGTAATACATTCTTGGAATATCTAAATTTGCTGTTCTTCGGGCGTATAATTTTGAAAAATAAAACCTTCTGAAATATCTAAATTATTCAAATATTCTACAACTAAATTCAATGGTGTTGCAAATAATGAATTACTTTTTATGTTTATGTTTTTTAATAACTTATCAAAAGTCAAATCTTGATTATTTTGAATGTATGCACGTTGTAAAATATACGAAAAATACAATAAATCAGATGAATATATTTGATAATCTAATTTTTTAAAAAATCTTCCGACATTTGTAGTTCCGGAAAAAAAATCAAAAAAAGAATTACCTGTAATTCTTTTTAATTGCATTATCTGATAAATATTTTCTACTAAATTCTCTTTGTTTCCAATAAATCGCATTATTTTAATTTAAATTATCAAATAATGTTTTCGCTTTTTGTTGTTTAATCGGTTCATAATTAGTAATTAAAACTTCAATACTTGCGTCTTTATCTCTAATAATAGTTTGATAATTTGAATTTGAATAATTGATGTTTATATAATTAATTCTATATTCTGAATTAGTATTTAACCATTTTTTTAAAATTTCGTTTGATTTTCCTTTGTGTTCCAAAACATTAGACAAAGCAAATTTGATTTTCTGATTGTTTAATTTATCTAATGTATTTAATAGTTCTCGTTCTTCTTTTTCTGTCCAACCTTTAAAACCACGTTTTCCGTCGTTGTAAGTGCCGGTGGTTATTAAATATGGTGGGTCGCAATAAACAAAATCGTTTTCTGTTAAAATAGTAAAATCGAAATCTTCAAAACTTTTGCAAGTAAATTCTATATTGTTTTTTTTCAAACGATTATGAAACATTTCTAAATTTTGTTTCATTGCTGAATTAAAACTACTGCGTTCACGTCCGAATGGATTGTTAAATTCGTGGTTGTTGTTAAATCTAATTTGATGATTAAATGAATACGAAATCAATAGAAACAGGTCCAACGGATTTTTAGTCTTGTTGTAAAATTCTCTTATTTTTTTAAATCCTTCTTCATTTGTCAATGACAAATTATATTCAGAAATTCTATTTTGAATATGTTGTATAATTGTTTGTAAATCTGAGTTATAAAATGCTTTATACATTTCAATCAAATAAATCAAATTGTCGTTGAAATATATTTTGTTTGCACTTGCATTTATTCCAACATTACAACCACCGGCAAATAAATCAACAAATTGATTTATTTTGTTTGGAAATAAAGGCAAAATTTGATTTAATATTTTTTGTTTTCCGCCAATATAATTTAATGGCGACTTTATTGTATTCTTATGTTTTATTTGCGTTCCGTTCATATTTTTTGCTTTTCTGCAAAATTAATCAATTTTTCGTTAATTCGTTGATTTGGGCGTATCGTTTTTTATAGGTGTTAACACATTTATTTTATATTGAACGACAAAAAATATCATGTCATTTTATATCGGAAGCGTTATGTTTTTGCTGAATTAAAAAGTATATCCAAAACCGTATTCTACGAATTGAGCCGTTCCTAAATTGGATTTCAAAGCCACTCGAAATGCGAAATGTTTTGTAAATTGATATTTTAAAGCCCAGCGATTGTAGATTGAAGGATATGTTGATACGGGGATTTGAGGATGCCAGCCTTGATGTATAACAAAAGAGAATCGTCCTAAAACAATATCAAACGATATAAAAATTCCGGGAAATATATAATCGCGATAAGAATATTCGCCGTCTTTCGGCAAAGAATTAATTAAACAGTTGTCGTAAAAAATATCGAGCCCAATTCCGGAACGTAAACTTCGATATAAATTCCTCTCAAAAGCCAGATTGAGAGAGGAATTGATGTATATTTTATCCCAAGGCGGATAGTAATAATGATAACCTCCGGAAAGAAAAACTGAAAACCGGTTGCTGCGTTTAAATTCAGACTGAGCTTTATTATTTTGTGGTTCAAACTCCGATTTTTGGGCTGTAAAAACCAAAGCTGCCGAAACGGTTCCTAAGTTGAGTCCTAAATTCGGTTTTTTTGTGGCTCCGTTAGAAAAATGGGTAATTCCAAATCCGTTTTGTATTTGGAATTTATCTGTAAGTCGTATTCTGTCAATCAAATAAACATGTAAATAGGCATTAAAATGCGAACCTATCACAAAATTGCTGTAAAGTGTGGCAGCCTCCGAAGGTTTTGTCAGATAAGCAATTCCGGCTGCAAAATGTGCCGAAAGCTCAATGTTTTTTTTTCTTAAAACAGGAAATT
This sequence comes from Draconibacterium orientale, assembly GCA_020721645.1. GTDB lineage: Bacteria > Bacteroidota > Bacteroidia > Bacteroidales > JAADGE01 > DYMH01. Next base: position 12,263 of record DYMH01000050.1, on the reverse strand, counting down.
CAAAAAATGAATAAAACGAATATGCTTTGCCGAAAACGCGGGAATTTTTGAAATCCGAAAAACTGCATCCTCCGCCAACTATCGGATACCGAAAAATTGAATGCCAATCTTTTGTCCCGGAGGTTTGGTGTCCGATATTAATATCGGCAGAGTAAATATAATCTTTAATTAAATAATTGATTGACTTATGATGCGGAATAATAATTCCTTTTTGAAAAATTGCGGAATATACTATTTTTTTTTGAGCAAATCCGTGTATTCCTGAAAGTAAAAAGCCTAAAAATAAGCCTACAAAAAATCTTTTCATAATCAAAATCTCTTAATCGGCTTTTATAATTTTGCCGGCTCCTTCTATTTTTTGGGTGATGACAGGATTCCCGTAATAATAGACATTTCCGGAGCCTAAAATTGTTACATTTAATGTGGATTTGGCTGTTACAGTGAAGTTTCCCGTCGAAACACTGTTTAATATGATATTATCACAATCCAAGTCTTTTGCGTTAATTTTTGAATATCCGTATGTATTTGATATTAAATAAAATGATTTTCCTTTTATTGTATATTCGCCCGTAACGTCCGACCATAAATCCAATGTTAAATAGGTGGATTCAATACAAAGATTGGCAGTCGAAATATCGGCATTAAAAATAAATTGAATTTGATAATTTTTTAAAGTATCAATTGTATAAACATTACAAGGCTCATATATTTGAACTAATTTTAAATCTTTGACATGAATTATCAGTTTAGGATAATTACCGTAACCTCTCAAAAACCGGCATTTGCTTGTGTTCGATATTTTTAGAGTTGTATCCGAAATTTCAGTTTTAATGTCTGATATTAGATTTTCGCCCGTTTCAACAATAATTTTTGTTATCGTATCGTTCACGAGCCAAACATTAAATAAATCGCTCAATTCGATGGCTTTAAAATCAGAAAGCATGCGTTCTTCGGAAGTTTCGGCTCCCGAACTTTTCAGGCAATCGCCGTCTCCGCAGCCGAATAGAAAAAATAGCAAAATCAAAAAAGGGATTAAAATAGTGTAATTTTTCACCTGCTTTATATTTTTTTATTGGTTTATTACACCCGAAGCGATTAATTCGTCATCGGTATAAATTGCTGCAAATTGCCCTGCTGTAATTCCGCGCTGTGCCTGTTCAAAAATGATAAAATATCCGTGTTCTCGCCGGAAAATTTCGGCTTTTTGCAATTCTTGGCGGTAACGTATTCTGCATAAACATTTTAAACCTTCACCGACTATTAATTTCAAATCCGGTCGCACATAATGTATTTCGGCATTTTGAATAAAAAGTCCTTTTCGGAACAATCCGGGGTGTTTTTTTCCTTCGCCCACATAAACAATATTTTTTTCAACATCAATTGCCAACACAAAGGGAGGTTCTTTTAATCCTCCGATTCCCAAGCCTTTACGTTGCCCAATGGTGTAAAAATGGGCTCCCTTGTGCTGCCCGATTTCCGTTCCGCTCTCCGAGTTAAAAGGATATGGCTGAGAGAGTTGTTGTAATTTTGAATCCAAATCGAGACCCTCGAAATCATTTTCGCTACTAACACCAAATTTTTCAGTCTCAATTTTGATGATTTTTCCTTCTTTAGAGGCTAATTTTTGTTGTAAAAAAACAGGCAACTCTACTTTACCTACAAAACAGATTCCCTGAGAATCTTTCTTTTGGGCACTTGCCAATTTCATTTCTGCGGCAATTTCACGAACTTCGGGCTTTTCCAGTTCGCCGATAGGAAAAAGTGCTTTTTCGAGTTGTTGTTGAGACAATTGACAGAGAAAATAGCTTTGGTCTTTATTTTTATCAATTCCGGCAAGCAAACGGAATATTTTTCGTCCGTCTTTTTCAATCGTTTCCTTTCTGCAATAGTGCCCCGTAGCAACAAAATCGGCACCCATTTCGAGAGCTTTTTTCAAAAAAACATCGAATTTCACTTCGCGATTGCACAACACATCAGGATTGGGTGTTCTTCCCAATTCGTATTCAGAAAACATATAATCGACCACACGTTTTCTGTAAATATCACTAAAATCGACCGTTTCGAAAGGAATTTCGAGTTTGCGAGCCACCATTTCGGCAATCAAAACATCGTCATCGCCGGGGCATGAGCCCTCATTAACACCGATGGTATCGTGCCAATTTATCATGTAAATTCCATGAACATCGTAACCTTGTTTTTTGAGCAAATATGCGGCAACACTCGAATCCACTCCGCCCGATAAACCAACGATTACTTTTTGCTTGCTCATCTTCTCAATTTTTTATGCAAAATAAGATGATTTTTTCGATTTTTCAAATTTCGATAATCACATTCAGCAAAAACAGTATCCTTGTGCATTTTGTCCTAACACGATTCCGATGCAGCCCGCAAAAAATTATGCAGTTTTGATATTTTCACGAACGTAATCTACTCCCACTCTATTGTAGCCGGAGGTTTTGAGCTGATATCGTAAACCACACGATTGATTCCTTTTACACGATTGATAATTTTATTGGAAACATCGGCAAGAAATTCATAAGGCAAATGCGACCAATCTGCTGTCATTCCGTCGGTTGAACCAACGGCACGCAAAACCAAAGCATTTTCGTAAGTTCGCTCATCGCCCATTACACCTACCGATTGCACCGGAAGCAGAATGGCTGCGGCTTGCCAAACTTTTTCGTACAATTTATTTTCTTTCAAGCTTTCAATAAAAATATTATCCGCTTCTTGTAAAATTCGGATTTTTTCAGGCGATACTTCACCCAAAATCCTGATTCCCAAACCGGGCCCCGGAAACGGATGGCGATTCAAAATTTCGGCTTGTAAACCTAAAACTTTTCCAACTCTGCGAACTTCATCTTTAAACAAAAGTCGCAAAGGCTCAACGATTTGTAATTTCATAAAATCCGGCAAACCGCCTACATTGTGGTGAGATTTAATGGTTGCCGAAGGTCCGTTTACCGAAACAGATTCTATAACATCAGGATAAATTGTTCCTTGTGCCAACCATTTGATATTTTGCAATTTATGCGATTCTTCATCAAAAACTTCAATAAACGTTTTACCGATAGCTTTTCGTTTCAGCTCCGGGTCGGAAATTCCGTGCAAAGACTTATAAAATTTTTCAGATGAATTGACTCCGATAACGTTCAATCCCATGCCTTTGTATGATTCTAAAACTGTTTCAAACTCATTTTTTCGGAGCAATCCGTTATCAACAAAAATACAAATCAATTGTTTTCCGACTGCCTTGTGTAATAATAACGCAGCAACCGATGAATCTACACCTCCCGAAAGTCCTAAAATCACATTTTCGCTGCCGATTTTTGCTTTCAATTCAGCAACCGATGTTTCGACAAACGAATCCGGCGTCCACGACATATTGCAACCGCATGTTCCGACAACAAAATTCTTCAAAATTTCAAAACCAAATTCCGAATGATAAACTTCGGGGTGAAATTGAACGCCGAATGTTTTTTCGTTTTCGACAACAAATGCACCAACTTCAATAGAATCGGTAGAAGCCGTGATTTTGAAATTTTCCGGCAGGCGTACAATCGTATCGGCATGCGACATCCAAACCGTGCTGTTTTGTTTGATATTTTTGAATAAATCATTTTCTAATTCCTTGATATTCAGACTTGCACGACCGTATTCCCGATGGTCGGAAGCTGCAACTTCTCCTCCGTTTTCCGAAGCCAGCAATTGTGCACCGTAACAAATTCCAAGCAAGGGAACGTGCTTTCTTATTTTCGACAAATCGGGTTTCGGCGATTCGGAATCTCTTACAGAATGCGGACTTCCCGAAAGAATCACACCTTTTATTTCGTCCGATATTTCGGGGATTTTATTGTGCGGAACTATTTCACAATAAACATTCATTTCTCTGATTTTGCGAGCAATCAGTTGTGTATATTGCGAACCGAAATCGAGAATTAGGATTTTTTGCTGCATATTTTTAGAATGTGAAAATTAGGAAATTTGAGAAATTTAAAATTACTTTCAGATTCTGTTTAATTTTTGTCTTTTACTTTTAATATTGTATCTAATTCTATATCAAAAATATCACCATCATTCGCCGCAACTGTATTTTCAAATTCAACTCTTGCATCTTTTTCGAGAATTTCTGCGGAAGCGTATCGTGCCGAAAAATGACCGATGACTAATTTTTTTACGTTTGCTTTTTTAGCTATCATTGCTGCTTCGCGTGCGGTTGAATGTCCCGTAGTGCGAGCAATTTGTGCATCGTTGTGAATAAATGTGGCTTCGTGATACAATAAATCTACATTTTCAATTTCCGAAATTATTTCTTCGTAATATTTTGTATCGGAACAAAAAGCATACGAATGCGAAACAGGTTGAGGCAAAGTAATTTCCGAATTCGGAATAAATTTTCCGTTTTCCGTAACAAAATCATTTCCTTTTTTTATTAAAACAATATCCTTTATAGAAAATTTATATTTTTCGATGGCTTCTTTCAAAATATTTTTGTCTTTTTTCTTTTCTTTGAACAAAAATCCGCAGGTTTTAATTCGATGTTGGAGAGGAAAACTACGAACAAACATGTTTTTATTCTCGAAAATTGTTTCCGGTTTTTCGAAATTATGAGGGTGATAAATGATTTTAAATTTAAACTCTTCGGGAAACATCTGAAATTCAACTTTTTTCTGTAATTCGGGCGGAGAATAAATATGTAAATCGGTTGCTCGCCCAAGCATATTGAAAGTTGATAACAATCCGAAAATTCCGTAATAATGGTCGCCGTGCAAATGGCTGATAAAGATATGGTTGATACGTTGAAAATGAATTTTGAATTGACGCAGTCTAATCTGTGTGCCTTCGCCGCAATCGATTAAAAAAAAACGCTCATGGACATTCAGCACATGAGCGGTTGGAAATCTTTTAGAGGTAGGTAACCCGGAGCTTGTTCCTAAAACTGTGAGTTCAAACGACATTATTAGTTTTCGATTTGTTTTGAGTTGATAAATTCGATGGCTTGTTCTGTGTTATCAGTTATGTTGAGAACGGTATCCAATTGTGAAATTGAAATTAAGCGTTCAACTGCACTTTGCAAGCCCGACAGAACGAAAGTACCTTTTGAATTTTTGCATAAACGATTGGCTACCAATATGGCACTCAAGCCAGATGAGTCGCAATAACGTGTATTACTTAAATCGATAATGATATTTTTTTCTCCGTTTCCGGAAAGTAAAACCAATTCCGATTTTATGGCAGGGGCGATATTAGTATCCAACTTTTCGCACAATATCTGCATTACAGAACATTTTTCGAGTTTAGAAATTTCAAATTTATTGTCCATTTTTCCGGATTTGTTTTGGGTACGAATATAATAAAAGCGAGTGAAAGAACAAAATCTTTCACTCGTTTCTTTAAAAATATACAATTTCATTGAAAATTGTGTCCGAAATCTGATTATAATTTACGAACTGATATTTTTCAATGTCAGTATTTATAGTGCATTGATGAATTAATCGTTATTTTCTTCGCTTTCCAATTTATTTTTCAAATCGATAAGGTCTGAAATATCGCCCAAAGTTGTTTTTTCGATATTGATATTCATTTTTTGTTGCGTTTTCTTACCGGTAACTGTTTTGGGTGCATCTTCAAAATAGGTTCGCAAATGAGAAACAATAATTTTCTTCCCTTCTTTTGAGAAATCAATTACTTTAAAACTTAATTTTTCGTCTTGTTTAGCTGTTTCGCCGTCTTCTTTTTTCAAATGTTTTGTGGTACAAACACCTTCAACACCGTAGGGTAAGGCAATGGTTGCCATTTTATCGGTGATATTGAGAACAGTGCCTTCGTGTACGGAATCCATGCTGAATAAAGTTTCAAACACGTCCCATGGATTTTCTTCCAATTGTTTATGTCCAAGACTTAATCGACGATTTTCTTTGTCGATTTCCAGAACGATAACATCTATTTCGGCTCCGATTTGTGTAAATTCTGCCGGGTGTTTTATTTTCTTTGTCCACGACAAATCCGAAATATGGATTAATCCGTCAACACCTTCTTCTAACTCTACAAAAACGCCGAAGTTTGTGAAATTACGTACTTTGGCATTATGTTTTGAATTAAGAGCATAGCGTGCTTCGATATTTTCCCATGGGTCTGATTTCAATTGTTTGATACCCAAAGACATTTTGCGTTCGTCGCGGTCTAAGGTCAATATTTGAGCGTTAATCATATCACCGACTTTCAAAAATTCTTGGGCACTTCTCAAATGTTGCGACCACGACATTTCTGAAACGTGAATCAAACCTTCAACACCCGGAGCGATTTCTACAAATGCTCCGTAATCTGCCATAACAACAACTTTTCCGGCAACATTATCGCCAACTTTCATATCCTTACTCAACGAATCCCATGGGTGTGCTTGTAATTGTTTCAAACCCAATGCGATACGTTTTTTATCTTCATCAAAATCAAGAATAACAACATTGAGTTTTTGGTCCAAACCAACAACTTCCGAGGGATGATTAACGCGTCCCCACGATAAATCGGTAATGTGAATCAAGCCGTCAACACCGCCCAAATCGATAAATACACCATAAGTAGTGATATTTTTAACAGTTCCTTCAAGAACTTGTCCTTTTTCAAGTTGTTCGATAATTTTTTTCTTTTGTTCTTCGAGCTCTGCTTCTATCAATGCTTTGTGCGAAACAACAACATTTTTAAATTCGTGGTTGATTTTAACAACTTTAAATTCCATTGTTTTTCCTACAAATACATCGTAATCTCGGATTGGTTTCACATCAATTTGCGAGCCGGGAAGGAAAGATTCGATGCCGAAAACATCGACAATCATACCGCCTTTGGTTCGGCATTTAATATATCCTTTGATAATTTCGTCTTTTTCCAAAGCCGAATTAACACGTTCCCACGAACGTAAAGTGCGTGCTTTTCTGTGCGACAATATCAATTGTCCACCTTTATCTTCTTGATTTTCAACATATACTTCAACACTGTCGCCGACTTTTAATTCGGGATTGTATCGAAATTCGTTCAAGCTGACAATACCTTCCGATTTGTAACCAATGTTAATAACAACTTCTCGGTCTGACATTGCAATAACAATACCGTCCAAAACTTCATTTTCAACAATGGTTGAAAGGGTTTTGTCGTAAATTTTTTCGAGCTCCGATCGTTTATCTTTCGAATATTCATCGGATTTTTTCGAGGCAACACCCCAGTCGAAATCCATTGACGAGGCATTTGAAAAAGGCTGTGTAACAACAGATTCTAAAATATCCGATGCGTCTTCGGCTTCATAAACCTCAGGTTCGTTGTTTTCAGTTTCTACTTCTTCGTTTTCTTCTAACATTTCTTCGTTTTCTTCACTCATGATGTTTTTTTTTGAATTAATAAATGAGACATTATGTTTTAAAAAATGAGCAGCAAATGTAAAATTTTATTTTTATTAAATTACTTTTTTTCAAGGATTTTTATTTACATTTCTAATATTTTTCTCAATTTTGCGATACTGTTGAAAAATTATTTCTTCTTTCTCCGGATATATATTTATTTTGTAAATTTTTAGACCGAAAATATTTTTTTAATAATTCGATAAACATTAATATTTTTAATATGAAAATTACAATTGTCGGAACAGGTTATGTGGGTTTGGTTACCGGAACTTGTTTTGCCGAAACCGGCGTTACTGTTCATTGTGTTGATATTGATACAAAAAAAATTGAAAATCTAAACAAAGGAATACTTCCCATTTACGAACCCGGATTAGACACCATGATTGAACGCAATGTTCAACAAAAAAGGCTCTTTTTCACCACAAATCTATCCGAAACCCTCGCCGATTGTGAAGTCATTTTTAGTGCAGTGGGCACTCCGCCCGATGAAGACGGAAGTGCCGATTTGAAATATGTTTTGGACGTGGCACGCGAAGTGGGACGAAATATGAATCATTATATGGTTATTGTTACCAAAAGTACGGTTCCAATCGGAACAGCCGAAAAAGTTAAAAAAGCCATACTCGATGAACAAGCAAAACGCGGTGTCAGCATACCGTTCGATGTGGCTTCGAATCCGGAATTTTTGAAAGAAGGCGATGCGATTGACGATTTTCTTCGCCCCGACCGTATTGTTATCGGCACCGAATCCGAGCAGGCACAAAATATTATGAAACGGCTTTACAAACCCTTTGTTTTGAACGGACACCCAATTATTTTTATGGATATTCCGAGTGCCGAATTAACCAAATATGCTGCGAACTCGATGTTGGCGACAAAAATCAGTTTTATGAACGATATTGCGAACCTTTGCGAAATTGTGGGAGCCGATGTTACCAATGTCAGAAAAGGTATCGGCAGCGATTCGCGAATCGGCGATAAATTTCTGTACGCCGGAATCGGATACGGCGGCTCTTGTTTCCCAAAAGATGTGAAAGCCCTTATAAAAACTGCCGACCAAAACAATTATTCGCTTAAAATTCTCAAAGCCGTAGAAGAAGTTAATGAAGGACAAAAATCTGTTATTTACACAAAAATCTACCAATATTTTAAGGGCGATTTGAAAAACAAAAAATTTGCACTATGGGGATTATCTTTCAAACCAAATACCGATGATATGCGCGAAGCTCCGGCTTTGGTATTAATTGATAAACTAACCGAAAAAGGTGCACAAATTGTGGCTTACGACCCGGTTGCGATGCCCGAAACGCAACGTAAAATCGGCGAAAAAATTCAATACGCTTCCGACAAAACAGCAGCCTTAAACGATGCAGATGCCTTGATATTGGCAACAGAATGGAATGAATTTCGCGTGCTTGATTTTGAACTACTCGGCAAATTAATGAAAAATAAACTTGTGTTCGATGGAAGAAACATTTACGATGCCAATGAAATGGCAGAAAACGGATTTACATATTACGGAATCGGGAGGAAGTGAAAAACTAAAAACTAAAAACTAAAAGTGAAAAACTTAAAGTGAAAAACTAAAAGTGAAAAACTAAAAGTGAAAAACTAAAAGTATTTTTGTTAATTTTTCACATTATAAATATTATGAAAAGAATTTTAGTAACAGGCGGCTCCGGATTTGTAGGCTCGCATCTTTGCAAACGTCTTTTAGCCGAAGGTAACGATGTAATTGCCTTAGATAATTTTTTTACGGGTCGAAAGCAAAATGTGGTTGAACTGATGGACAATCCATATTTCGAACTCGTTCGACACGATGTTACCATTCCGTATTTTGCCGAAATCGATGAAATCTACAATCTTGCCTGCCCCGCATCGCCCATTCATTATCAGGACAATCCGATAAAAACCGTGAAAACCTCCGTCATGGGAGCCATTAATATGCTGGGCTTGGCAAAACGCAAAAATGCAAAGATTTTGCAAGCATCGACCAGCGAAGTTTACGGCGACCCTCATGTACACCCACAAACCGAATCGTACTGGGGACACGTAAATCCTATCGGCATTCGGTCGTGCTACGATGAAGGAAAACGCGTTGCCGAAACTCTGTTCACCGATTATCACCGACAAAATAATGTTCGCATAAAAATCATCAGAATTTTTAATACCTACGGACCGAAAATGCACCCGAACGATGGTCGCGTGGTGTCTAATTTCATCATTCAGGCACTTCAAAATAAAGATATTACCGTTTACGGCAAAGGACAACAAACACGCAGTTTCCAATATGTAGATGATTTGGTTGAAGCCATGGTACGAATGATGAATACCGATGACAGCTTTACGGGACCTGTTAATATTGGAAATCCGGACGAATTTACCATCATGAAACTCGCTCAAAAGATAATTCAAATCACTGGTTCAAAATCAAAAATCGTATATTTACCCCTGCCTTCCGATGACCCAATGCAACGAAAACCCGACATCAGCTTGGCAAAAAGAGTTTTGGATTGGGAACCAAAAATTAAACTCGATGAAGGTCTTGTTAAAACAATCACATATTTTGAAAACCTATTGAAAAATGGAATTGAAAAATAAATTGGAAGAGTTTCGCAAAAATGCAGTCCTCGAACAAAAAGAATTAGCAAAAATTCTTGGAATATCGCAGCAAACCGTTCAAAATATTGAAAACGGAACGCTCGACCCGCCAATAGACACGGCTCTGAAAATATCAAAATATTTCAATGTAATGATTGATGATATTTTCATGTTAGATGAGCAAGATAACCCTCGAAATACTGAACAACCTCACAGAGATCCTGCAAACAGTTGATTATGAAAGAAAAAATCAGTATAAAGAATTTTTCAGTTTTGAAAGATATTGAACTTGAAATCAATAAGTTAAATATTTTTATTGGAGAACAAGCAACGGGTAAAAGCTTGATTGCCAAGTTGGTTCAATATTTTCAACAGATTCATGAAAATATTATGACTGAATTCGTCAAACTTACAAACGAACCGTTATATTATACAAAAAGGATTAACGATTTGAAACTTTTAGATAAAGATAAATTACTCAAAATAGTTAAACTAAGATTATTAAAATTATTCACAGAAAAGTTTCCTGTAGGTTTAGTTTCAAATTCGCAAGAAAAAACCGAAGTAGTTTATGTTTTCAATAAAAATTTGAAAGTAACAATTAATTTAACGATGGAAGGATATGTTATATTTTTTCAAAAAATAATTGAAGAAAAAATATATCAATTATATTGTGAATATATAGAACTATCTAATAAAAACATTGAAATACAGAAATATAAAGATGAAAATGAAAAATTAAGTTTCAAACTAAGTTCTGTTTTTTTTCCAGAACAATTCAGAAAAGAAATTTTTATATCAGAGGAAAGAGGAAACCATTTAAAAATTGAAAGGTATTCTGATAAAAAAAATACGATAATTGAAAATTCAATAGAATACGGAGCAGGAGGAGGTGGATATTTTAATAAAAACTATGATTTTAATGAAATTTTAAAAGGTAATGTGGAATTTGACATAGATGATAATTATAATTCGCGTATTTTTTTAAGTAATAATAAACAGGATAAATTATTAGTAGAATTTTTTTCATCCGGACAAAAAGCGTTAGTTGCATTTCCGATTGTCTTCTCAACAATCAACGATACATATTCGGGTCGCAAACTAAATGTAAAAATTGCACTTTTTATAGAAGAGCCGGAAGTTCACATTTTTCCAAGTTCACAAAAAGAATTTACCGAAATTCTTTCGAAATTTTGCAACAACAGTTACAATAATATATCTTCTGTTTTCATTACAACTCACAGCCCGTATATTTTAACATCTTTCAATAATTTAATTCAAGCCGACAATACATACAAAATTATAGAGGAACAGAAAAATAAATTAAAAGAGGAATTGGATAAGGAATTAAAAAAAATAGAAAATGAATATTCTTTGAAAATAAAAGAACTTGATGCATTCATGGAACTTCTATATGAATCTGAAAAGGAAGAACAAATCAAGGAAGTAACAAAACAATATGAAAGCAACCCTGAAAAATTAAAAAATGAAGAATTAGAAAAAAAATTATTCAAAATTATCCCAAAAGAAAAACACATCTCATTCGAAGACGTTTCAGCATATTATCTCGAAAACGGTAAAATGACAAACATTATGAATTCAGAATACAGGAATATTGATGCCGAAAAAATTGATGAAGTTTCAAATACCATTTTGAATGAATTTAATCAATTGTTGGAATTGGAAATTGATATTGAAAAAAACAAATAAATGGTTAAAGTTACAGATTTCAATTTTAATGATTTTTCCAAAGAAACATCATCAACAAAAAATAAATCTTTCAATTGTTGCGACAGTGTTTGCATCGGAATATCAAATAAAAACGAGAAAAATATTTTCAAAATTCATTTAGATGATTTTAAGTTAAACCAAGCAAAATATGGCAAAAGTTGCGATTTTATTTTAATTGATCTGAAAGACGATAAATATTTTTACATTGAAATAAAAACAAGCGGAAGCGGCGGAATTTCTGATGCCGCTGAGCAAATCGGAAATACAATAGATTTTATAAACCATAAAAATGATTTTATAAAAAATGCAAATATCAAAATAAAAAATAGAAAAGCATTTGCTTATTCAAGAGGAGGCTGGGGAAATCCGAAAGCTTCAAAAACAGTGACAAATGTATTGAAAGATTTTGCAAAAGATTATAAAACAACTTTAACGCTGATTCAAAAAAACGAAAAAATCAAAATTGAATAATATCTAAAAAACTTAAAATGAAAGGAATAATCCTCGCCGGCGGTTCCGGAACACGCCTCTATCCCATTA
>DYMH01000049.1 GCA_020721645.1 Draconibacterium orientale | reverse complement strand
GATTTATCGTTAGGGTTTTTGTTCTAACTTTTTTTCTCGAATAAAAGAATGAAAACCGATAACATTTTGTATAAATAATGGCAGATAAGGTGATTTATTTGTATTTTATAATGTCCGTATTCTTATAAAAATCAAATTATTACTAAAATTCAGATTAGGCAAATTTATTAAAATTATTGCAGTCTGTTGCTTTCGTGGAGAACTTATTGAGAAGACCAAAAATGCCTTTGAACGGATCTTGATTTTCACAGTAGAGACGTGTTGTACACATCTCCAACACAAAAAAAATCACAGTAGAGACGTGTTGCACACATCTCAAATCTCAATAACATGATTTTACGTGCTGAGACGTGTGCAACACGTCTCAGCAGACATTAGCTAAATTGTCGGAGTTGGATACCCGAAAATGTTAAACTATATGACAAGTCTGTTGGCGACTTTAAGCTCCGGCAAAATAAAATTAATAAATGTAGAGAACGAAACATCAGTAAATCCCTTTTTTGGTTTTGTAGAGACGCGTTGCACACATCTCAAACACAAATACGTGTAAAATTTTTTGACATTTCATAACTGTTTTCTGCGTGCATCAAACTTAGAGAGTCCCTTGATTTGAGGGTATTGGTTAAGTAAATAAGTCTATTGTTTTAAAACAGTTTCTAAAACAATTATAAACTTTTTATGAATTCCTGTTTCCTTTGAAATTTTGGAAATCATTTTTTTTTGTATCTTTATTGAAGCAAAAATTTGGAAAAAAACCGTTCAACTTAAAACAAAAACCCATGAGATTTAAAATTGTATTCGGTATTTTAATAATAGGCTTATTTTCGTGTAACCAAAGTTCCGATAAAAAATCGGAATTGAAAGATTCGGTTGTTGTCGATTTTAAAGCAAATTTAGAACTTTTTCCTCTCCTGCAATTGCCATATTCCGTAAGCACTCCGGGAGGCGATAAGCCAATTTCGGATAAATATTTCATAACTCAGGCACTCTTAGCCGATATTCCGGGCGAGAGCGAGGAAATGAAAAAAATACAAAACGAAATCGAAAATAACGACAGACTGTATTTTGCCTGCGGAAAAATTCCGGGCTACGAAAATTTTACACCCGTCATTTATCGTGATTTTTGGCAATCTTCAAGCGAATTCAAACATTCGTGGGTTTTGGCGGTTTTCGATTCGCAAAATAAGTTGATTGCTAAAAAAGAATTATCAGAAACAAGTCTTATTTTTGATAAAACATCAAACAAAAAAATCAACACAAACTTTATTCTTACAATTGACGGCGACCACAATATCATTTCCGAAATGTCGCAAATGAATATCAAAGATTCGCAAAAAAAGATGCAATTTACTATCGATACAGAAGGGAAAATCACACAAACTCAACTTCCTGCCACACCAAAAGAAATATTAAGTCAATATTTTACGGGCGACAATTTGAAATATGTACTCAAAACAATCGATTTTCTCAATAACATCAAAACTCCTTCCGAAATTGAATGCATTGTTACAAAGGATTCACGCCGATTGAACGAGATGTTTAACGAAATGATTTATAAAATAGAACCGGGTGCAGATGACCCTGAAAAATGGAAATTTTTAGAAAAAATTGTTCCCGGTTTGCGTATCCAATCAGGAGCCGAAGGTTCGGGTGTTGAAGCCGAATACAACTTTTATTATCTTTACGAAAAGTCGAAATTAACTCCGGATAAAACAGATGATGACTTTTTTATTGCCTACACAAACGGTTTAGCTGAAACAAGTTACAAAGAGCAGAAGAATATTTACGCATATTCGTACAGCACGTGTATCGATATGGAAACCTGTTACACAATGCTTGGTTCGGGCGAATATTTTAAATACTTTGAAAATATCGACAAAGCATTAAAAGTGAATACCGTTTTCGATGAATGGTTGTACACTTTACAAAAAGATATGGCTTACAATTGCGATTGGAGCTACTATTACGGAACAAAAGCAGAGGTATTAGCCGAACTGAAAAAAATCACTACGACATTCGATTTCAAACAAGATATAAAAGAAGAATTAGAAAAATCTCGCCTCAAAATTGAAAGTCTTTCAGATGATGCTTTTAATTACAAAAACAAGTAACAGCTACATCAAAATATAAAATTTTATTATGCACGAGGTTATCTATGTATCATGGTATCTGTCAGACCGTTGGGGCTCGCGCGAAGAAGGCGGTTGTTCACTGCATTTGTCGCTCCACGATTTCGATTCGTGGAATCAAAGTTATCGCAAAAAAACGGAAATCAACGGACACATGCCCGATTGTTACTTTATGCCGTACAAAGGGCATAAGACGGTTAGCGTAGATGAAAATCTATATCAAAAAATTAGAAGTTCGGAACTCGGATTGCGTTGTGACGAAGAAGAAGAATTAGAATTATTGAAAAACGGTGTTATACTGATTTGCTGATTAATTGATGAGTTGATATGCTGATAATTTATTGAATTTAAGAGTTCGATATAAAAAGCTGAATTTGTGAAGTCAAAGCCGCAAGGCGATTTTATAATTAACTGTAAAACAGCTTTTTGTGATTTGCTAATTTTGCAAATAGAGTTGCCATGCGGCTTAATATACCGGACTCATTTAAGCAAATAACTTAAAAACTCCCTCGCAATTCCGGACACACCATAAAACCACGGTTTCCTTAAATACATTTTTTCAAAGAACGTTAAATGAGGCTCAACTAAATTGATTTATGGAATTGATATTTTTTTGTATCTTTAAAAAACATAAAATCATAGAATCTTTTTTCAATTCTCTAATTTTCTAATTTTCAAATTCACACATTATCAACATAAAACAAAAAACTATGCTATTTAAAACCGTTCCAATGATGATGCTGATGTTTCTTTCGGCACTACTCGGCTCACAACTTAAAGCCCAAAATATGAAATTCTACGAAAAAAAATGGAAACAAGTCGATTCGTTTGAAAACAAAGGATTGCCTAAATCGGCTCTCGAAATCACCGACAAAATTTTTGAACAAGCCAAAAAGGACAAAAATTCGGAACAGGTGATAAAATCTTTCATCTACGTTCTGAAATTTAAGAATAATATCGAAGAAAACGCCTTTGAAAAACTCACACATCAGCTCGATTCTGCCGCTTTAAAAGCCGATTTTCCGGATAACGCAATCATGCACACCATGTTGGCAGATATGTATTGGTGGTATTATCAAAACAACCGTTGGAAGTTCTACAACCGCACAAATACCGAAGGTTTCAAAAACGACGACATGGAAACTTGGACTCTCGATTTCCTTGTTCAAAAAATGATTCAACAATACACACTTTCGCTCCAAAAACCCGAAGAATTACAAAAAATTTCGGTTACAAAATACAAAGAATTGATTTCGACAGGAACGCAACCTGCTGAATTGCGACCGACTCTCTACGATTTTTTGGTTCATAAGGCTCTCAATTTTTATTCGAGTCCCGAAATTACGCTCACAAAACCCGCCGAATATTTTGAACTTCGCGAAGATTTTTATTTTGCTGATACATATCATTTCTGTTCGCAAGCTGTTATTTCTTCGGATACCTTATCGCTTCATTATCAAGCGATTTTATTGTATCAGGATTTACTCAGATTTCGTTTGGGACGCGAAAACGAAATTCCTGCTTTTATTGATGCCGATTTGGACCGTTTGGACTTTGTTAATTCTAAATCCGTCAATACCAAAAAAGACAATTTGTATTTCAAAGCCTTAACGGATTTGGAAAATAAGTATTCGACAAATCCGTATTCCGCCGAAATTTCGTACCGTTTGGCGCAATATCACTCGAACCAAGGCAATAAATACGCACCTTTGGATAAAGAAACACTGAAATATCAATTTGAACGTAAAACAGCACACGACATTTGCATTGCCACAATTGCAAAATACCCAAAAACACACGCCGCCGAAAAATGCAAACAATTGCAAATTCAAATTGAATCGCACGATATTTCTTCGATTTCGGAAGATGTGGTGCCGCAAAACGGAAAATTCGCCCTGAAAATTAGTGCAACCAATGTGAACAAAGTCTATATCCGCATTGCGAAAATGGATTATACCAAATATTTGAAACTTGCCGAAAAAGAATACGGCGAAGAATTGTATGATAAACTGCTGGCTCAATCTGGGAAAATTTATGATAAAATACAGGATTTGCCCGATGATAAGGACTTTAACACTCATTCCGTTGAATTTCTTACAGACGGTTTGCCACTCGGATTCTATGTTATTTTTATATCAAACAACGAAAAATTTACCTACGAAAAAGGTTTGGCTTCGTACAGTTTACTTCGGATTTCAAATATCAGCTATTTTAAACAATATCAAACTGATGGTTCGTACAAATTCTACATTACAGACAGAACAACAGGTGCAGCATTACCCGGCGTAGCGTGCCAAACGTGGAAACAGGAATACAATTACACGCTGCAAAAATATATTCGCAAAGACGGGAAACGCTACGTAACCGGAGAAGACGGCTCGTTTGTGATGGAAGCAAAAAACAATTATTCCGACATATGCAATGTCGAATTTACAAAAAGCGACGATTTTCTTCCAACAAAAAAATCGACGTATCTTCATAAATCCGCAAAAACGGAATACACGCAAACAAAAATCTTCTTTTTCTCCGACCGTGCCATTTATCGACCGGGGCAAACCATTTATTTTAAAGGAATTGCACTCAACACAACGGGCTATAAAAATGAGATTCTTCCCTCCTACTCCGTCAATGTAATTTTGTACGATGTAAACCGCCAAAAAGTATCCGATTTAACTCTCACAACCAACGAATTTGGAACTTTCAGCGGAACATTCGAGATTCCGCAAGGCTTGCTCAACGGCTATTTCCAATTATATACAAAACACGGAGCACTCGATTTTTCGGTCGAGGAATACAAGCGTCCGAAATTTGAAGTTTCTTTTTTGCCTTTCAACGGAAATTATTTAGTGAATGATACTGTCGAAATTACAGGCAAAGCTACAAGTCTTTCGGGTGCATCGGTCAGCGAAGGCGATGTTACGTTCCGAATCACTCGCTCGCCTATTTGGTACGGTTGGTGGTTGCGTTATTTCAATACGCCTGCTGTTGAAATAGAACACGGAAAACTGACGACCGACGAAAACGGCAATTTCAAAATCCGTTTCAAAGCTCTGCCCGACGAATCGTTAGACGTGAGCAAATTTCTGGCGTTCAATTATCAAATAAAAGTCGATGTTACCGACATCAACGGCGAAACGCAAAGTAATTCATCAGCCATACAAGTTGGATATCGTGCCTTGAAATTGGACTTGCCTTTCGAAAGCAGTTACGACAAAAAATCCGAAAATTGGGCAAACAAAGATTTATCAAAAATTAAAATCGGCACTTATAATCTCAATGGCGAATTTATTCCGGCAGTCGGCGAAATCAAAATTTTCAGTTTGAAAGATATTCCGACAACACTTCGCAATCGCCTCTGGGAAAGACCCGATAAACATTTATATACCAAAGACGAATGGAGCAAAAACTTCCCCGGAAATGTGTTTGATGATGAAGACGTTTTCACAAAATACGAAAAAGATAAAGAAGTTTACAAGAGTAAATTCGATACAAAAACAGAACCTTATCTCGATATTACATTTGTAAAAGATTTAGAACCGGGAAGATATACCGTGGAAAACACCTCGATAGATGCGTTTGGAAATCCGGTATCATCGAAATCGTTTTTTACAGTGATAAATTCCACCGACAAGGCGATGCCGTACAATGTTTCAGAACTGTTTTTCCCTGTCGAAACCTATTGCGAACCAGGAGAAAAAGCTAAATTCTTGATTGGTTCTTCATTACAAAACGTTCGTGTTCTTTATCAAATTGAACATAAAAACGAAATCGTTTCAACTCAATTTATCACATTAAATGCCGAACAAAAATTGATTGAAATTGATGTGAAAGAAGAGCATCGAGGCAATTTCTCCGTGCATTTTGCCTTTGTTAAAGATAACCGTTGGCATTACAACAACGCCGTAATCTATGTACCGTACACCAACAAAATGCTCGACATTTCGTTCTCTACTTTCCGCGACAAATTACAACCCGGACAAAAAGAAGAATGGCAAATAAAAATTAAAGGCGATAAAGCCCAAAAAGTTGCCGCCGAAATGCTCGCCACACTCTACGATGCTTCGCTCGACCAATTTCGCCCTAATTATTGGAATTTCAGCATTTACCAATCATATTACACAAGTCGAACCTGGGCAACCAATACTTTCGAAACAGCAAATTCAACTTTACTAAAATTACATATCGACGAGCCGTATTATCCCGGTTCTCTGTATTACGATTCGTTCAACTGGTTCGGATTTTATTACTACAATTATCGAGGATCATATATTGGTGATGGTGAAAGCGGTGTCAGCCTTTCCGTTCGTTCTTCAAAAAACGGACACTATAAACAGATGGCAAAAAAAGATGAAGTGGCTGAAACAGAAGAAGAAAAATCAGTAGAATCGCCGCCTCCGCCGCCCATAATGGCTGACGGTGTTGTTACTCAAAACGAGCCGGGGGCGGTGATGACAGGCGAAATGGATAAAGACATAACGCTTGATAAACGAGAAGAACAAAAACTCGATAATGTAAAGGTTCGCGAAAACTTCAACGAAACTGCTTTCTTTTATCCTCATTTGAAAACCGATGAAGAAGGTAATGTTATAATATCATTTACAATTCCGGAATCGCTCACAAAATGGAAAATGATGGGTTTCGCTGTTACCAAAGATTTGGAATACGGATTTGTTCAAAAAGAATTAATCACTCAGAAAGATTTGATGGTAGTTCCGAATGAGCCACGCTTTTTCCGCGAAAACGATAAAATTACGTTTCCGGTCAAAATCAGCAATATCTCCGCAAAAAGCATGACCGGCATTGTGAAACTCGAATTTTTCGATGCTTTGACAATGGCTCCGATAACAAATATTTTTGCTTCGGGCGAAAATCAAACCAAGAACTTTACCATTGAAGCCGGAAAAAACACCCTTGTCGGTTGGAATCTCACAATTCCGGAAGGCGTGAGTGCCGTGATGTACAAAGTTGCTGCCGCAGCCGGCGATTTCTCCGACGGCGAACAAAAACCAATTCCCATTCTCTCCGACCGTATGCTGGTAACAGAATCTATGCCGCTTCCCATTCGCGGAAAAGGCACGAAAGATTTCAAATTTGAAAAACTTCTGAAATCGGCAAGTTCATCGACCATCAGACATCAAAAACTGACACTCGAATTTACCTCAAATCCGGCATGGTACGCCGTTCAGGCATTGCCCTATTTGATGGAATATCCTTACGAATGCACCGAACAAACATTCAGCAGATTCTATGCCAACAGCCTCGCATCGCACATCGCCAACAAAGACCCGAAAATTAAACGAGTGTTCGATTCGTGGAAAAACACGCCCGATTCAAAGGCTTTATTATCAAACTTAGAAAAAAATCAAGAACTGAAATCATTACTTTTAGAAGAAACTCCTTGGGTTTTGCAAGGGAAAGATGAAACGGAACGCAAAAAACGTGTTGGTCTTTTGTTCGATTTGAATCGCATGGGAAACGAATTATCTATCGCCATGAAAAAGTTACAAAAAGAACAAACATCGAACGGCGGTTGGCCCTGGTTCCCCGGAATGCCCGAAAGCAGATATATCACCCAACATATTGTTACCGGAATGGGACATTTGGACAAACTCGGTGTGCAATCGGTTCGACAGGACGAAAAAACATGGAAAATGTTGAAAAGTGCCGTTGGATATTTGGATAATAAAATCGATGAAGATTACGATTATCTGAAAAAATATTACTCCAAAAAAGAAATGGAAGACAATCATTTATCGTACGATGCCGTTCATTATCTCTACGGAAGAAGTTATTTTACGGATATAGAAATTCATTCATCGTCGAAAGAAGCCGTTGATTATTTCAAAGGACAAGCAGCAAAATATTGGCTCTCGCAAAGTAAATACTTGCAAGGAATGATTGCACTTTCACTGCACCGTTTCGGCGATACCAAAACTCCGAAAGACATTACCAAATCGCTCAAAGAAAACTCGATTACACACGACGAACTCGGAATGTATTGGAAAGAAAACGTTTCGGGATATTATTGGTACGAAGCACCGATAGAAATGCAGGCTTTGATGGTGGAAGTATTCGATGAAGTGGCAAATGACCAACAATCGGTAAACGATTTGAAAGTCTGGCTCCTCAAACAAAAGCAAACCCAAGATTGGAAAACAACACGGGCAACAGTTGAAGCTGTTTACGCTCTGCTCCGCCGCGGTGCCGACTGGTTGGCAAGCGACGAACAGGTGGAAATTAAAATGAACGGCAAAATTATAGACCCGAAAAAGATTGAAGGTACGGATATTGAAGCCGGAACGGGATATTTCAAAACTTCGTGGGCAGGCAACGAAATAAAACCCGAAATGGGAAATATCACGCTGACCAAAACCAACGAAGGCGTGGCATGGGGCTCGTTGTACTGGCAATATTTTGAAGATATGGACAAAATTACACCGCACGAAACACCTTTGAAACTGAAAAAAGAACTGTTTATCGAACAACTTACCGACCGCGGTCGTGTTATCGTGCCTTTGAAAAACAAAGGAGCGGCAAAAATCGGCGATAAAATTATCGTTCGTATCGAGTTGCGTGTGGATCGTGCCATGGAATACATTCACATGAAAGACATGCGTGCTTCGGGGTTTGAACCAATTAACGTGATTTCACGCTACAAATATCAAGACGGGCTTGGATATTACGAAAGCACCAAAGATGCCGCTACGAACTTCTTTATGGGTTATTTGCCCAAAGGAACCTACGTGTTCGAATATCCGCTTCGCGTAACACACGAAGGCGATTTTGCCAACGGTATCACAACCATTCAATGTATGTACGCTCCCGAATTTACTTCACACTCCGAAGGAATAAGAGTAAGCGTTACGAAATAATTGACAATTGAAAATTGACAATGGATAATTAAAAGAATTGAGTATTAAAATAAACCTCGCCTTAATTGCTTTTGGCGGGGTTTGCTTTTATATTGAAAATACATATATTTGTTTAAAAATATATAATGGGGAAATACGAAAAACTTATTGAAAAAATATTACTTGGCAAATCGTACCAAAATATTGATTTTAATGATTTACTGAATTTATTATTAAATTTGGGTTTTGAGCAACGAATTAAAGGCAGCCATCATATCGTATTTAAAGAAGGCATCGATGAAATTATAAACATATAACCCAACGGCAGCAAAGCAAAAGCATATCAAGTGAAACAAATCAGAAACATATTCATTACCAACCAATTAGAACTCAAAAACAAAGACAATGAATAACAGTAAATATGAAATAATAATCTATTGGAGTACCTCTAATGATTCGTTTATTGCAGAAGTTCCTGAATTACCCGGATGTATGACTGACGGTAACAGTTATATAAATGTTATTGAAAATATACAAATTGTAATAGATGAATGGATTGAAACTGCAAAATTATTAAACCGCAACATACCGATTCCGAAAGGAAAATTGGCATTTGCTTAACAGACACAAAATATAAAGTCGCAAAAATCAGTGAATTAAAATAAACCCCGCCTGCGTGTTATGCGTAAGGCGGGGTTTTTGATTTTAATAAATACAGATTTATACTGATGCTAATCGGAATGGATTTGTAATTGTTTCATTTCCAAACAATTTTAAAAGTTCTACTGAATCGTCTTTGTCAATTTTTGCACTTTTAATTTTTTGAAAATGATAAGATTGGTTTAGTGTAGGTATCCGCACTGCAAAAAAGGGCCACAATTCCAAACTTTCATAAGTTTTATTAATATCAGGAAAGTCAATAATTGGTTGTAAATTACTTTTTATAAACTCGTTGGAATATTTAAAAATCCAAATTCCTTTATCGAATGTTAATATTCCTAACAAATTTTTCCCATAACTAAGACGGAATTCGGCATAAACACTCGATACAGGGTTAGTGTAATCCATACCTTCCGATTTCCAAATCCGGTTTATTATCTTTGTTATCATATTGCAAAGTTAAAGATTTTTTTTATTCTTTCGTGCCTATACGACAAACATAATTTTATTAACCCTCTTCGTTCCTCACTCATGAGTTCTGCAAAATCGGTGTCAATCAACGAAAAAACCTCTTCAATTGTTTCATTTTTGCAGATATGTTCGATGATATCGTTTGAAATTAGATAGGGTATTGTTTTCAGTTTGTCGAGTAACTCGAAGTGATTAATTTTTCCTGCTCCTTCCCACCCTATTTTGGGATAAGAATTTTCACTGTAATTCTTTATAAACGATGATAGTCTGTTTTTATTTTGATAACAATCTCTTATCTTTTTTTCACTGTCGTTCCAAAATAAACCTCTTGCTGTATCGTAAATCGGTGAAAAGACAGGTTTTTCATCGTTTTTGATATTCCGAACGATTGCCCAATTATAAAAGTGCCTGTCGTTATTGCCGATGAAAGCATCTAAAACTGCTAATTTTAAAAATTCAAGCCATAACAATACATAATCATCTTTAAAAAAATGCTTTAAAGTATCGTGCGTAAATTGAACAGTGAAAAAATCGGGCGATTGTCGTTGCTTTTCAATTTCTTCTACAAAATCTCTGTCATTCAAATAACCGGCATACAAATCGGCACCGTGATCCAATAATTGTTCTTTTGGTTTTTCGATGAAATATTCTGACAGAAATCGTATTTGCCCGCCCAAGTATGCAAGTTTCGATTTTGCCATCTTAAAACCGAGTACTTCTCCGATTCGATTGAGTAAATACTCCGTAACCGACTCCATTGAATAGTGCTTATTACTTAATTTTGCAATGTAAAGCGGCCTCTCCGCAGAATTTGCTTTCCCAGCTCGACCGTAATGATAATAGCGTATGAAGTCTTTTGGTGCATCGCCGGTGATAACAATATTTTTGACTATAAAATAGTGATGTTTCTTGACAAACGGTATCTTACCCGGTTTTGGTTTGTAACCGCTTCTTTCTTTTATAGGCAATGCTGTTATGTGTTTTCGTTTGGACATTCTTTGCAAATTTAGAAAAAACTTGTTGTATTTAAAAAACATAACAATGCACGTATGAATATAAAAAAGCCCTTACCGAAGCAAGGGCAAAGTCTTTCGACTACGGCATATAGCCTTATTGTGATAAGATTTCAAAAGGATTAAATCTTTTTATGCAATTTCTTTATTGTTGTTGATGTATTTTATCAACAAATCGTATTGACTTTTTTGCAATTCGGTAAATTTTACATACTTTCTCACTATTGCTAAACTGTATTTATCAATTAAAGCACCTATGGAAGAGTTGAAGAACGATGATGACATCGGTGTTGAGTTTTTAAAAGATAAATTCACAGTTTCGTTATTCTTGATTTTTTTATCGAGAACATCAAACAAAACCACACCACTGCTATTGGTATAAGTATCTTTTATAATTTCCGAGAGTTGCATAGCTGTACGAATTATATTGCGAAGTTACATTATATTCGTTAAAAATCAAAATATTCATTGGTATTTTTATCGTCCAACGAATCTATCGAAAATATTATTTCAACGATCGTGCCTTTAATTTTCTTTTTTTGGATAAAATATTTCTTTTTCCGTTCACCATAACCAAAGCAATATTATTCGTCATAATTCTGAGCGAACTTACCGTATTCTCACAAAATGATACAATATTGCTTAGACCTGCACCTCGATTGTGAGGTTTTGTTTTAGACGAATAATTTTGTGTTAAAGCCCATTCTACACATTCTTGCTCCGACAGATTTTCTTTTCCGATACCTTTCAAATATTGATTTACAGAACTTGGTATTCCGATACCGATGTCGGATACAACAACTGCTATTTCGTTTTTGCTCTTGTAATATTGGCAAAATATATAAGCATCGATATCGGATTTTGAATGGTCAACAACGTTATTTACCAATTCGGAGATGCTGATATTGAGAATTGTTAAATCTTTACTCGGAGCAAAAAGCGAAAAATAATCTGCCGCCATCGTAATATACTCTGTCATATTTTCGGTATTGATGCGGCGAATAGGCATTGCCGTTTGGCTGTGTATCCCATTGTGAGTTGTAGGACTGTCGATATTTTTTCTGCAAAATTCAAATAAACCGATTCCTTCAATATACCTCGTATATTTATTTTTAGAGTTTAATGTTACACTGACTTCTTTCCCTTTTCTTTTCAAGAAAATAATGAATTGTGTTAATATCAACACTTTCATAGGTGTGTAGAATTTGTGCTGAGTTAAATCCAATTCTACATACTGCTCAGTCAATGTAAAAGCCTGCATCAATTCGTAGAGTCTATAATAGTCCTTATCGTCGCTTACAATTATTATTTCAGTTTTCGATGATATCATTCTTTTTTTTCTGTAAACTTATTAATAAATCATAAGAAAACCTCGAAGATTTGAACAAAAAAAGCCCTTACCGAAGCAAGGGCAAAGTCTTTCGACTACGGCATATAGCCTTATTGTGATAAGATTTCAAAAGGATTTTAAAAATCTTGAAACAAAGGTAAACTTATTTTGCGGAAATACCAAATAAATATTTAACAATATTTTGTCAAATAATATAACATAATCTTGTTTATATTTTATACATTTATTGCGAAAATTAAAACATAAGATTATGCCAAAAATATTAGGACTCGATTTAGGTACAAACTCCATTGGGTGGGCTGTGGTGGATGATGAAAGTAAACAAATTATTAAAGCAGGTGTACGCATTTTTCCGGCAGGAGTTGACGGAATAGGAAAAGGCGATAAAGAAATATCGCGAAATGCTGAGCGAAGAGATAAACGTCAACAACGCCGGGGAGTTTATCGTGATAAATTACGCAGAATCCATTTGTTGAAAACCCTTATCGAATTGAAAATGTGTCCGCTTGAATCGGAAAACCTCAATCAATGGAAAAACTATAACAAACGATTTGGTTCACCGGGTAAAACATTTCCGCAAACTCCTGAATTTAATTTGTGGTTGAAAATGAATCCTTATCAGTTACGATCAAAAGCATTGTCCGAAGTTTTAACATTGCTAGAATTAGGACGAGTATTTTATCATTTTATCCAACGTCGTGGATCTCTGAGCAACAGAAAAGGTAAAGAAGATGGTGCTTATAAAGGTAAGGACAATATGACCGATATAGAACAGACTGACGCAAATACAAAAAATACAACTCTGGGCAATTATTTACTTTCCATACTGCCGGAAGAAAATAAAACATACCAAAAAATTACAGATGAAAGTGGGAAAGAACTCCGTGTAAGAGCACGTTATACTTTGCGTGACATGTATATTCATGAATTTAATGAAATATGGAAACAACAAACCGAAAACTTAAATTTAAACTCAATAACGCTGCCTAAAATAAAAACACGGTTTATTACCGGCTCCGGAGAAAGTTCAAGAAACAAAAAGAAAATTAAATCCCTTTACGATAAATACGGTAAGGAAAATGTAAGCATTGACGATAAAAAAATTACCACAAAGGAACAAGTTCCGTTAAAAGAATATCTTGCAGGATATATTACGGAACAGGTCGACGGTTCCTTGATCCACAAAAGCAAAGAAAGCATTATATTCTATCAACGTGAGTTGCGTTCGCAGAAAGGGCTGTTGTCGAAATGCTCATTTGAAGGACGAAAATTCTTTGATAAGAAAAATAATAGTTTCAGAATTGTCGGACCGACACCCGCTCCGATTTCTCACCCTGAATACGAAGAGTTTAAAGCTCTGCAATTTATCAACAATATTAAATATCAAAACGATACAAAATCATTAGACGAGCATCAACGCGAAATCGTTTTAAATCTTTTCAACTCCAAAACTGCCGCATTCAAATTCAGCGACATACCAAAGGCTTTGAAAATGACTTATGAGCGTTTTAATTACGACAACGACTTATCAATACCGCCGAATTACACGATTGCGAATTTGAAACCTTTGTTCACAGAAAAAATATGGAACGAAAAACGTGAGGAAATTTGGCATTGCTTTTATGATTTTGAAGACGATGAAAATCTAATTGCAAAACTTGCCAAAGATTACGATTTGAAAGAAACGAACTTTGAGAAAGTTAAAAAAATCAATCTCAAAGAAGATTATGCAAGTTTATCGTTGAAAGCCATTCGAAATATTAACCCGTTTTTGAAGAAAGGTTACAAATACAATCAAGCCGTTATACTGGGCGGTGTACGAAACGCTTTCCGTAAAACGGATTTAAACGGTACTTGTCTTGACCGTTGGGATTATTTTAAAGACGAACACGATACAATTGAAAAGGCGATTCTTGCAATAATTAAAACACACAACAAAAAAGGCGAAACCATTGAGAAAATAAAACAATATCTAACCGAAAATAATTACGGCTTCGGAAAAGACGATGCTTCATTCAAACGCTTGTATCATCACAGCCAAGAAGTTGAAGATGTGAAATTGAAAGACAAATTGGATGCGATTGAAAACCTCCGAAATCCGATTGTGCAACAAAGCGTGAATGAAGTCAAGCGACTTGTGAACGAACTGATTGACGTTTACGGGAAATTCGACCGTATCAACGTGGAACTCGGACGCGAAGTGAAAGCCGGAAAGGATAAGCGACAAGAGATGACCTACAAAATCCGTGATAACGAAAAAGAAAACGACGATGCCCGAAATCGTTTAACCGAGATGGGCTTGCGACATTCGCGCGAAAACATACATAAATATCTTTTGTTCAAGGAAATTGAAACAAAACACGGAATTGTAACCTGTCCTTATACCGGAAAAACAATCAGCTTTACCGATGCCATGGGCGGGAACAACAAATTTCAAATCGAGCATATTTTTCCGCGAAGTACCTCGTTCGACGACAGTTTTGCTAACAAAACACTCTGCGATGCCAAATTCAACGGAGAAAAAGGCAACCTGACTCCCTATGAGTTTTATTTGAAAAATCCTGACCCGAAACTGTGGAACGCCCGTGATTGGAAAGCAATTAAAGAACGTGCTTTTGATTTACTGCCTTACAAAAAAGCAAATAAATTCTGCACAGAAAAATCGGCAACCGACAAACCGGACAGCAAAGAATTTATTGAACGACAACTCAACGACACACGATATATCGGCGTAAAAACAAAAGAAATACTTTCCGAAATATGCCCCGATGTACGGGTTCTTACCGGTAAATTAACCTCCGAATTGCGTCGTTTGTGGGGTTTAAACAATATTTTGCAACCCGTGCAAACAGTCAATTTTTCGGGATTGGATATTGACGGAGATAAAGTTGTGCCGCATTGTTTAATTACCGACAAAGACGATAATATTATTACACTGAAACCTATTTACAACAGAAAGCCCGAAATCGGAGAACATGAAATCACAATACCCGGCTATATTAAAGCGTATCAATTTAATTCTGATTTCTTGAAAAGCAAAAAGTATCCGGCAGACGAATACAAAGACGGTAAATACTGGGCTAAAATAAAATTATCTGCAAAACCGGCAGGCATATTTTCGGTATTTGCTGATAAACCGGAAAAGGGTGAAGGCGAAATCATTATAAAAGGTGATGTAAAAGGCGGAACATACTCGAACGAGAATTTGGGAAACCTGCCTGCAAAACTCGATGAAGGAAAATATTGGTATAAAGCAAAAATAAAGAATATCAACTACATAAAACCCGAAAAGAAACAACCCTCGAAAACCAAAAATCAATTGCTGGTTTACGGGGAATCAATAGCCGCCTTATTTCATTGCTACCTGTTTGATTCGGTTTGCGATAAAGGCGACGGCGAATATTGGGCTTTGGTCGATTTAGACATCGAAACCGGCGAATTTTTCAAAATACGAAACCAAACACCGACAATTACCGAAAAACAAATCATTGTTGAAGGTAATATCGACAACGCCGGAACATTCTCAACCGATATGGATCGTAATTTCACTTTTCAATCTGCTGAGAAACATGGAAAATACTGGGCTGTATTCGACAACGAAACAGAAAATCCGGAATATTATCCGGTAGAAAATAAAATAACAGCCGAAAAAGACCAAAAAACCGTTGAAGGTTCCGTTTGGGTGGATAAATACACCGCTGAAATAAAATTCGACCCCAAAAAGAATCGCGACGACCACCGACACCATGCCATAGATGCCATGGCTATTGCGCTGAGCAAACAAAGCCATGTACAACACCTGAGCAACTACTACGAAAACGAAGATGAAAAAGAAAGAAACAATCTGCACGATAAAATTCAATTTCCCGAACCATGGGAAAATTTCCGACACGATGCCGAAAAAATGGCTTCGCAAATTCTGATTTCGTATAAAATCAATAAGAACAAGCGGAAAGCTTTGGTTAAAATCAGCAAAACAATTGTAAAGAACGGCAAAAAATACATCAGCAAAGGAAATGCCGTCCGAAGCTTTTTACATAAAGACAACGTTTACGGACAGCGCCAAGCCCCGAATGCCGAAAAAGCATTTCATATCCGAAAAGATGTGAAATCTCTGAAAGATGCGACTCAATACGAAAAAATTGTCGATAAAACGATAAAGGAAATCGTCATCCGGAGCAAAGCAGAAGAAGAGCGAATAAACAAAGAATTAGACAAACTGAAAAAACAATTGTTAAAAGCAAAAGATACTGAAGAACAATCAATTCTTGAAAAAATTAATGAATTGACAAAAGAACGAAGTCTTCTTTATACCTTGCCGAACAAAAATGGAGGCGACCCTGTGCCAATTAAAAAAGTGCGAATCAAAGAGAACTTCGGCAACGCACAAGTTTTAAAACAAAAGGAAATTGTAAAAGAAAAGACCGGAGAAATTGTTGGTTTGAATCAGCACGTGAATCCGCGAAACAATCATCATGTGGCAATTTACAAAAGAGAAGACGGAGCGCTGTTCGAAAAAATAGTAACATTTTGGGAAGCTGCCGAACGAAAAAAACAAGGGCTGCCGGTAGTTGATAATTCACCAACAGACGGTTCGGTATTCGTTACTTCACTTATTGAAAACGACATGTTTATTTTGGGGCTGACTCCTGAACAAATCAATTGGACTGAACCGAATTATCATTTATTGAATACACATTTATATAGAGTACAAAAAATATCATTTGGTGATTATTCGTTTAGGCATCACTTAGCTTCAACTCTTGATAATCCAAAAGAAGAAATTAGAATTGCAAGCTATTCAGCATGGAAAAAAATAAATCCGATTAAAGTAAAAATCGACATACTCGGAAATATTTCGAAAGCGGAATAATGCAGTTTCAAACCTCCGTCGGGGTAAAAGTAACCGACAGCCCCGTCGGCGGTTGTAAACCCCGGCGGAGGCTTTTTCAAAATAAACCACCGTCGGTGCGTAAAGCCGCCGACGGGGTTATGATAACCGACAGCCCCGTCGGCGGTTGAAAACCCCGGCGGGGCGGAAAGCCGCCGACGGGGTAGCGAACATCTGCCCCGTCGGCGGTTAAAAACCCCGACGGGGGCTTATTTCCAATTCAAACCTCCGTCGGGGCGGAAAGCCGCCGACGGGGTAGCGACCATTTGCCCCGTCGGAGGTTGAAAACCCCGACGGAGGCTTTTTCAAAATAAACCACCGTCGGGGCGTAAAGCCACCGACGGGGTAGCGACAATTGCCCCGTCAGCGGTTGAAAACCCTGACGGTGGCTAAAATTCAAATCAAACCACCGTCGGGGCGTAAAGCCGCCGACAGGTTATGGTAACCGACAGCCCCGACGGCGGTTTATCCAATCAAAAAATAACAAACATGTCCCGACAAATCGAACCCCTCGAACACGGCAAATATTATCACATCTACAATCGCGGTATCAACGGTGAAAATCTGTTTCGCGAAAAAGCGAACTATTTGTATTTTCTGAAATTGTACGACAAATACATCGACCCGGTTGCCGAAACCTACGCTTGGTGTTTGATGCCCAATCATTTTCATTTATTGGTGCGGATAAAAGATGAAGCGGAAATAGGGTTTATATCGCGATTGAAACATAAACCTCCGACGGGGCTGAAAGCCGCCGTCGGGGTTTATGCTACAGTAAGCCCGACGGCGGTTGAAAACCCCGACGGTGGCTTAAATACCACGAACCGAAAATACAACCCGTCGCACCAATTTTCTCACTTGTTCAACGCATACGCCCAAGCCTACAACAAGAGATACAACCGGCACGGCAGCCTTTTCGAAAATCCGTTCGACAGAATACTTGTCGATAATGAGAAATATTACAAAAATCTTGTCGTTTACATTCACAACAATCCTTCGCACCACCGATTTGTCGAAGATTCAATCGAGTATCCGTGGACCTCGTATCTGACGGTAAAATCGACAAAACCGACAAAATTGAAGAGAAGCAATGTGATTCGATGGTTCGATGATATTGAAAATTTTGAATCGCTTCATAAAAAAGCAAGTGATTACGAAGAAATTTCAAGCTATTTAATTGAATAATCAAACGACAGCTTGCCCCGTCGGCGGTTGAAAACCCCGAAGGTGGCTAAAATTCAAATCAAACCACCGTCGGGGCATAGAGCCGCCGACGGGGTAGCGACCATTTGCCCCGTCGGTGGTTGAAAACCCCGACGGAGGCTAAAATTCAAATCAAACCTCCGTTGGGGCATAGAGCCGCCGACGGGGTAGCGACCATTTGCCCCGTCGGTGGTTGAAAACCCCGACGGAGGCTAAAATTCAAATCAAACCACCGTCTGGGCGGAAAGCCGCCGACGGGGTAGCGACCATTTGCCCCTTCGGAGGTTGAAAACCCCGACGGTGGCTAAAATTCAAATCAAACCACCGTCGGGGTAGCGACCATTTGCCCCATCGGCGGTTGAAAAGCCCGACGGTGGCTAAAATTCAAATCAAACCTCCGTTGGGGCGTAAAGCCGCCGACGGGGTTTTGTCAATTTATTAAACCGGACTATTGCACCAAGCTTGTTTTCCTGCTTATACAATGCAATAGAAGCAGGTACAAGCTTGTTTTCTGACTTATGCCATGCAATCGAAGCAGGTACAAGCTTGTTTTATTGCTTGTGCAATGCAAACAAGGCATGTACAAGCTTGTACCTCTATACTTTGCATGCACAAAAGCCTTAGTACAAGCTTGGGGGTGCAGGTATTGCAATGCAATTGAAGCAGGTACAAGCTTGTTTTTCATCATTTGCAGTGCAAAAAGGGCAGGTACAAGCTTGCACCTCCATACTTTGCATGCACAAAAGCCTTGATACAAGCTTGGTGTAATGCCAAAAATTAAGCTAAACGTGAGATATCGTGGTACAAGACACTCTGAAAAGCATTCTCACAATCTAAGGAAAGCAAAATAAGTACAAAGATTGTTGTAATAAATGCTTGTTAAAGATATTCGAAGTGTTTTCGAGAGAAAGTTGATCAATAAACAAAAAACCTTGAAAATGTATCCTTATCAAGGTTTTTGTCTGTTACAAGATTGTTTTTTGGTCTGCGCACCGGTGAGCTGTTAATATTTTTCGCGTTGAAATCCCCAGATACGGAACATGTCGCGGAATGTATCGGGATATACGGCTTGCAGCATCAAAGTTAAAGCTTTTAGGGCTTTGTAAACCGTTTTTTTTGCTTCATCTTTTTCTTTCACCGAATATTTTGTTTGACTGTCTGCCGTATAAGTTTGCGAAAAAAGTTCAATATATTCTTCGTAAATCGGAGTCCAAAAAACGGTTCCGTACATTCGTTCTATAAAACCGTGATCGGTCATTGCACGCATCATTGTTTTAAGTGCTTCTGCTCTCATTTCGCGAGCATTCGGAATTTTATATCCTTGATGTTCGTGTTTTTCGATACCGAAATCGCGGTAA
Organism: Draconibacterium orientale; assembly: GCA_020721645.1. Classification (GTDB taxonomy): domain Bacteria; phylum Bacteroidota; class Bacteroidia; order Bacteroidales; family JAADGE01; genus DYMH01. The sequence continues at coordinate 2,628 of DYMH01000049.1, read as the reverse complement.
AACTCCTCCGGAGGCGTGGGATTGTTGCTGTAATATTCGGCAATGTAATCTTTAACAAATCGCAATTTGCTGTCGATAATTTCGTCCAACTCGTTCAAGCGACGTGTGAGTGGGTTGCGGCTGATACCGGTCTGTTTGCGTGCAGTGTATGCCGATTCGAGAACGGTTAATTTTTCGCCGAATTCGGCGGCGCTAATCCACTTGATGTCGATTCCGGAGTCAATCCAATGTGTTAAACACTCCCGCCCAACGGCAATCATTTCCAAAGGATTTGAGGGGACGGTACTTTTTGCACGTTTGCGGGTTACAATTTCCGATTCTAAGATTTGCTCGCTGCCGGACACAGGTAAATAGATACTTGAAGAACTCATAATTTATTGATTTTAGGGGTAAGAAATTTAGTTGTTACAAATGTACAACAATCTTTACATTTACCAAATATTTTATCATATTTATTTACAATATCAGTAAAATATTTTTGGGTTAATACAATGTAATATAATACTATGTAAAAATTATAATATAAAAACTAATTAAATCGTATAAAAATCTTTAAAAGAGAGTGATATAACAAGGTTGACGGAATTATATATTATTTCAATATCAGTATAAACAAGCGGCATGCGGCATAAACCCGCTGAAGGCTTTACGCCCCAACGGCGGTTGAAAATTAATTATGAATTATAAATTAGGAATGACGGACTGCCCCAACGGCGGCTGAATTTAATATGAAAAAAGCCGCCGACAGGGTTTTCAACCCCTGTCGGGGCAATTCATAATTCATAATTTATCTTTTATATCGGCACGATTTATGTTTATATGTCAATAAAAACGAAATCAAACCTTTATGCTCAAACGAACTCTTTTTTTTGTTACACCCTGTCATCTTTCGATTCGGAATCATCAACTTGTTGTAAAAAACAAAGAAACACAGACCGAAAAATCGGTTCCGGTTGAAGATATCGGTTACGTAATTTTGGATAATCTACAAATAACTCTCACACAATCGGTACCCGAATATCTTGCCGAAAACAATACGGCTCTCATTTTCTGCAACGAGAAACATCACCCTACGGCAATGAACTTTATTTTAGATTCGCACCAATTGCAGGGCGAATTGTTCGATTTGCAAATAAAAGCATCGGAGCCGTTGAAAAAACAATTGTGGCAGCAAACCATTGTTGCCAAAATCCGGAATCAAGGTCTGTTACTCAAAAAGCTGGGGAAAAATGATGCTGCGATGGTTCGATTTGCCGGCACGGTAAAATCGGGCGATACCACCAACCGAGAAGCCATGGCTGCAAAATATTATTGGGGTAGTTTGTTCGATACCGAGCCGTTTCGCCGCGAAAGGGAAGGCGAAAATCCAAATTCGCTTTTCAATTACACGTATGCCGTGCTGCGTGCCGCAACGGCAAAAGCTCTTGTGGGTTCGGGACTGTTGCCCACATTTGGCATACATCATCGAAATCGTTATAATGCCTACCGACTGGCTGACGATATTATGGAACCGTATCGCCCCATAGTAGATGAATTGATTTTGAACGTGTGGCGAAAATATCCGAATTACGAAGAATTGACCTCCGAAATAAAAGCCGAACTCCTGCAATCTTTAACCTGTGATGTACAATTTAAGAAAAAGAAACGCCCGTTGGCTGTGGCTCTCTCCCACACCACCGCTTCGCTGGCGCAATGTTTTGCGGGCGAAAAGCGAATTATAAAATACCCGATGTTAATTATGAATTATAAATGATGAATGATAAATGTTATTTCATAATTCATAAGCCATAATTCATAATCCAAAATTCATAATTCATAAGCCATAATTCATAAGCCATAATTCATAAGCCATAATTCATAATTCATAAGCCATAATTCATAATTCATAAGCCATAATTCATAAGCCATAATTCATAATTCATAAGCCATAATTCATAATCCAAAATTCATAATTCATAATCCATAATTCATAATTCATAATTCATAATTCATAAGCCATAATTCATAATTCATAATTCATAAGCCATAATTCATAATTCATAAGCCATAATTCATAATTCATAATTCATAAGCCATAATTCATAATTCATAATTCATAAGCCATAATTCATAAGCCATAATTCATAATTCATAAGCCATAATTCATAATTCATAAGCCAAAATTCATAATTCATAATCCATAATTCATAATCCAAAATTCATAATTCATAATTCATAATCCAAAATTCATAATCCATAATTCATAATTCATAATCCATAATTCATAATCCATAATCCAAAATTCATAATCCATAATTCATAATTCATAATTCATAATTCATAATTCATAAGCCAAAATTCATAATTCATAATCCATAATTCATAAGCCATAATTCATAATCAATAATTCATAATTCATAATCCATAATTCATAATTCATAATCCATAATTCATAATTCATAATTCATAATTCATAATTCATAATTCATAATTCATAATTCATAATTCATAATTCATAATTCATAATTCATAATTCATAATTCATAATTCATAATTCATAATTCATAATTCATAATTCATAATTCATAATTCATAATTCATAATTCATAATTCATAATTCATAATTCATAATAAAAATGCCCTCCAACC
>DYMH01000191.1 GCA_020721645.1 Draconibacterium orientale | reverse complement strand
GAACTCCGTTTTTTATACCGATAAATGTTTGGGGAAATTTACCACAGATTTGAAAAATTCTCCCATTTGGAAAAATACCCTACTGATTTTTGTTGCCGACCACGGTTCGCGGCACCCGGGAAACAGTCCGCTTTATGTTACAGAAAAATTCCACATTCCGATGATTTGGACAGGCGGAGCATTGAACGTTTCGGACAGTATCATTTCACTTTTTGCCTCACAAACCGACATTGCAACGACTCTGACGGCTCAATTGAATATTAATTCCGATAATTTTAAATTTGGCAAAGATATTTTTTCCGAAAATGCAAAGAGCTTTGCTTTTTACGATTACAACAACGGTTTTGGATTTATAACCGACAGTACGGTACAAATCTTCGACAATCCTTCGAAAACTTACATTCAAAACACAGAAAAATCCAAAGCGAAATCCGTTGAATACGGGAAGGCTTATGAGCAGATTTTGATGAATGACTTCATCAATCGTAAAAATCAGCCCAAGTGAGTTTTGGGCAACACCGATGCCGTTTCGGGGAAAAAAGCACTTACTGCAATGATAATTGCAAAAATAATAATCAATAAACCGGTTATTTTATTTATCCACCATAGATTACGCAAGCGAATGCGTTTTTTAAATATCGAAACCAAACCTACCAAACTTGCCCACCAAAATAAGGCTCCCAAAAAAACGGTGGTAACTAATGTCGTTACTTGAACAATACTCGACTGAGTATTTATCATCTTAAATCCGGCAAATATTGTTCCGAATGCTAAAATTGTAATCGGATTTGAAATGGTAACGGCAAAACTTGTAAAAAAATCGGTAAAATATTTTTTCCCTTCCGCCTGGTGTTTCCGAATCTGTTTTACGGGATTTGTTGTGAAAATTTTCAAACCCAGTATTGCCAAAAATACACCACCGATTAGTCTTATAACAAACTGATTATCAATTAAAAAATCAGAAATAAACGTTAAACTGAATCCGGCAATCACCGCATAAATAATATCTGCCGAAGCTGCTCCGGCGCCTGCAACAAAACCCGAACGAAATCCTTTGTTGATGGTTTTTTGCATACACAATATTCCAACCGGACCAACGGGTGCCGACACAGAGATGCCAATGATGAGACCTTTGATGATGAAAATTAATTCCAATGAGTTAAGAATTTATTTGAACAAAAATACAAGCTACAAACCTAAACATTTCTTTACAAATCTACCTTTTTTTCTAAAAAAGCATTAACCCAATTTCTGCTTTACTTTCAGCCGAAAATTATTACACATTAAACCGTTCTAAAATCGATTCATCATCTAATTCCTTTGACAGTGTTTTTAGTGTTTGTATCGGAACATCAAAAATATCAAGCAACATTAAACCGTCCACACAATCGTTAAATTTAGGATCCACATTAAAACCTATCAATTTGGCATTCAAGCCGATATATTTTTTAAACAGTACCGGCGTATGATACTCGGGTTCAATATCCTGAATAAATTTATCCAATTTTGTCAAATTTCCTTCCGTGTTTTTTAGAAAAATATCGTTGTCGATATTCGGATTCTTTTTCACTTTAAACCGCTTGCGAGGCTTAATATATTGTGCCAATTCAGAATTGTAATAGTTGGTTGTGAAAAAATCGACTATCAAACTTTGCGAAAATTTTGAAAATTCGTTGCTAATACTTGCCGGACCTATCAGATATCGAAACTCCGTATTTTTTAGCAAAAAATATAAAAGCCCTTTCCACAACAAAAACAAGGAATGAGGTCTTCGTTGATATTCTTTAATAATAAACGACCTTCCTAATTCTAAGGCTTCGTTCATAATGGGGAAAAAGGGTTTTTCGATATTAAACAGGGTTTGGATATAAAATCCCTTAATCCCGAATTGCGACATTATTTCGTTGCCTTTGCCCACACGATAAGCCCCTGCAATTTTTTCGGCTGTATTATCCCAGACAATGAGTTGGTAAAAATACAAGTCGAACTCATCGATATCGATACTTTTATTTGTTCCTTCGCCCACTTCTCGAAAGGTTATTTCTCGCAAACGCCCGATTTCGTGCAAAATATTCGGAATGTGCACCGTTGGAGCACACATCACACTGAAATTGCCACTATTGAATAGAAAGAATCTTTCTTTCATAAGAGCAATTTCGGGACGCAATTTTTCTAAGGGAATGGGGTCGATAATTTTTTCAATTTTCTTGAGACGCGGAATAAATTTAGGACTGAAAAATTTCTTTACCTCAAGCGAAGTGCCGAGTGCATAGGTTTTTGCCCTCAAAAAACGACCATACATTGCCAAATTGCCGAATGCGTTTTGTTCTTCAACAGGTATCGGTTTCCCAAATCGAATAGTGATTGTTTGTTTCTTTTTATTAAAAAATTCATTGGGCAGTTGTACACTTTGCAGCAAGGGGTGCATACTTCCCAGAAGATGAAAGAACCAGCTGTTACTTCCCTGAAAATAAACAGGTACGACAGGCACTTTGGCATTCTTGATAAATTTTAAAAGCGTTTTTTGCCATTCGCTGTCGCTGATATTGTTCATCGAATAAATTTTCGATATTTCTACGGCAGGAAAAATCCCTATTGGATGCTGTTCATTTAAATGAGTAACGGCTTTTTTTATCCCCGTAAAGCTAAATTTTTCGGTATTTTGTGTTTCAAAATTATTCAAAGGCAAAGAATAATCTTTTAAGGGTTCGATTTTATGCAATAAATAATTTGCCAAAAGAATAAAATCCGGACGAACCTGCGAAACAATTTTCAACAACAACAGTCCGTCGATTCCTCCGAACGGGTGATTTGAAACGGTAATAAAAGAACCTTCGGTTGGTATGCGTTTGATTTCTTCGGTGTCAAATTCAAAACGGATTCCAAGAGTTTCGATAACCGAATCGATAAATTCGATACCGTTTTTGTCGATATTCTCCGAATACACTTTATTCATCTTGTTCAACTTCCGTATTTGAACCAAGAGTTTAGCTATCAGGTCGTTTCCTTTGTTATTGAATTGAAAATCTGAAAAATCTTTCTGCTTTAAAATGTTCATAAATCGGCACTTAGAAGATTTTCGGGTTATTTTATTTATCAACTTTAAACCGCAATATACAAGTTTTTTTTCTGTCCTGAAAAAATTATTGATGATTCCTTTAATTTATTCCGATGATTTAAAATTTAATCTTAAATTTGAACATTAATAATAGAATCTTTACTGAAATCTCATTATCGAAATAAAACATACAATCCATAAAAAAAAGAATCCGTAAAAATATAATTTCGATGCACTAATTCTACTTTGACAATTTAGAACACAGAGAATTAATTTATTACATACATTTTAACTTATTCCGATTTTTTTCTCAAATACATTTAATTATGCTGTGAGTATAGAGAATACACAGAGTTCCACAGAGAATAAAAACCGATTTGCAGTTTTAAAAACGTTATACCAAATCTGTTAAAGCAGAACTCAATTTTCGACAAACACCAACACTCAATTAATAATTATAAAATTTTACACAATGAAAGAAGTTTATATTGTTTCTGCCGTAAGAACACCAATAGGCAGTTTTGGCGGTGTATTATCAGATGTTTCAGCTACCCGCTTGGGTTCAATTGCAATAAAAGGGGCAATTGAAAAAGCCGGCATAACACCCGAAACGGCAACCGAAGTTTTTCTGGGAAATGTGGTTTCGGCGAATCTTGGACAAGCACCTGCACGGCAAGCCGCACTATTTGCCGGTATGCCCAATACCACCATCTGTACGACTATCAATAAAGTGTGTGCTTCCGCCATGAAAGCCGTTACGCTTGGTGCACAAAGCATTATGCTTGAAGAAAACCAAGTTGTAATAGTCGGCGGCATGGAAAACATGTCGCAAATTCCGCATTACACACCGGGTTTGCGTACCGGCTTGAAACTTGCCGACGGCAAACTGATCGACGGACTGATAAAAGACGGATTGTGGGACGTTTACAACAATTATCACATGGGCGTTGCAGCCGAATTATGTGCTTCGGAAATGAATTTTTCGCGTGAAGAACAAGATCGCTATGCCGTTCAATCCTACAACAGAGCTTCCGCTGCCGTTGAATCAGGGAAATTTAAAAACGAAATTGTTTCGGTGGAAGTTGAAACGCGCAAAGGCAGAATCGTTATCGACACCGATGAAGAATATAAAAACGTGGCTTTCGATAAAATTCCGCTCTTAAAACCTGTTTTTAAAAAAGACGGCACGGTAACGGCAGCTAACGCTTCAACCATTAACGACGGAGCTTCGGCAATGGTTTTAATGAGTAAAGAAAAAGCTGACGAACTTGGCATCAAACCTTTGGCTAAAATTATTGCTTTTGCCGATGCAGCACAGGCTCCTGAATGGTTTACGACTTCGCCGGCAAAATCAATTTTAAAGGCTTTGGATAAAATTGGTAAAAAAACTTCGGATATTGATTTTTACGAAATTAATGAAGCTTTTGCCGCAGTTTCTTTAGCTGCGGTTAAAGAATTGAATTTAGACGAAGCGAAAGTGAATGTAAACGGTGGAGCTATTGCTCTTGGGCATCCTTTGGGAAATTCGGGGTCGCGAATCATCGTTACTTTAATCAATGTTTTGAAACAAAACAATGGAAAATACGGCGTGGCTTCTTTGTGCAACGGAGGAGGCGGTGCATCGGCAGTGGTGATTGAAAATATGTGATTTTATGAAATGCTTAATTATAAATTGTTAATGGTTAATGAAGTAATAACTTGATTTTGACAAGAATACGGACGATGTAAAATACAAATAAATCTGCCCGATTACTTATACTGTTTTTGCATCAATTTAAAATCCCGATTCCTTTTAAAGAATCGGGATTTTATCATCTCATTTTTTTTCTCTTCTTGTAAATAGAGTCTGTATTTAAAGTAAAAAAAGTGAAAATAAATTTGCATACATTAT
>DYMH01000048.1 GCA_020721645.1 Draconibacterium orientale | reverse complement strand
CACATCATCACATCATCACATCAACACATCATCACATCATCACATCATCACATCAAATTCATCAACACATCATCCCATATCTTGTATCATTTTGTCGATTTCGTCTTTAAAAGCGGAGGAATTATCAACATTAACATCATCGCTGTAATTGAGTTTTAGTTTTTCAAGCTGATTGACGTATTCCGATTTCAATTCAAATTCTTGTTGAATATCACTGAGCTTATTTTGTTCCAACATCGATTCGGAAAGGGTTTCCGTTGTACTGTTGTCCAAAGTGTTCAATCGGTCGGTATGTTTGAGGAATTTATCGCCTTTTGCTTTTTGAGCTAACACGCCTTTGAGTTTTTCTTTGGTGGCAAGATATTGAGCTTCAACTTTTTCGAACAATACGAGTTTTGATTCGCGGAGTGCAATCTGATTCAAATAAGCTTTCACGATTTTGTCGCATTTTGCTGATTCTTCTTCCGAAATTTTGCCGGCATTGTCGGTTTTTATGGTTTCGTATTTTGCGATGGCATCTTTTTTATATTGCTCCCGATAATATGTGAGACTCCCGTTCGGAAAAAGGTTTGCATAGGTATCTATGATTGCTTCGGCAGCCCACGATTTGATATTTTCTATTTCTCGCTGTGTTTCGCGTTTTTCGTTGCGTGCTTTGAGCAAAGCTTCTTCTACTTTTTTTTCTAAACTGTTATTTTCCAAACTGTTTTCTTCTTCTTTTGGCTTGTTTTTGCTAAAAAATCCCATAGTTTTAGTGTTTTAAGGTCGGTTGATATTTATTTGCTCAAATATAATGAATTTTTGAATGATTTTTATTTTTGTAATAAAATTCTTTCATTAAATATAAAAAAACAGAGACCTTGCCGGCAAAGTCTCTGTTATATTCAATTTTCTGTAAATTGTGTTTCTTAATCCTTATTTTCGTTTGATAATTTTTTGTGTTTTAATGAGCTTATTGTCTTCATATATCAACACAAAATAGATTCCTTCGGATTGTTTTGATAAATCGATGATTTGGTTTTCCGATTTAGCATTCAGGTTCAGAATATTTTGTCCCAAATAATTTATAATCGAAATTTTATCGTTGATATTGATATTGGATACGGTGATTGTATTTTGGGTGGGGTTTGGGTAAACAGAAATCTGATTTCCGAGTAAACTATTAACGCCTATGCCATCGCAATTTACAACACCCGGGGTTCCGTTGGCAGAAGCCAAATTAACCCAATTTGCAACGGGCAAATTATCTGCCGTGCAGTTTGAAAATTCCCAATTTGAAGCTTCCGAAAATTTATCTGTCGAGCTTCCGGCTTGGTCTGCAGACACTGAATTGTTTTTCAAAATAACATAACACGGATTGTTGAGACTGAAACTTGTTGCAGGTGTAAAATTGGGCGTAATGGCAGATGTATGAGAGGTTCTGACTGCAATTACATAAGTGGAATTAGCGGCAATGGAACCCGTTAAATTTAATGTTACCTCCGCCGTTACACCTTCGTAATATTCCAAAGTCCAACCTGTTAAGCTTTGTGAAGTTCCGCCTAAATTTGTAAGTTCGATGTATTCATCGTTAAAATCAGTTGCGTAACCCTTTCCTGCAATTTCGGAAATAAAAATTGTCGGAAGTATTGCTTCTGTTGTTGTACCTTCAACTTGCGGAGTGTTGTTGGTTAAATAATTGATATTTGTTCCGCTGTTTGTATAAGGATATATCTTGAAATTGTACAGTGTCGAAGGTGTTAAGCCCGAAAACGTTACAACGTTTGTTCCGTAAGCCACGTTTTTGGCTAATGTTCCGTCGGCAACGGGCGTTCCGTCCGCAGGGTCGGCAACCGTTCCGGTAGATGCTTTAATCAGATAGTAAGAAGGCAATTGCCCGCCCGAGGAGCCTGTCCAGCTAAGCGAGATTGTGGTAGATGTTTCGGCAGTTACCGTAAAATTTGTAACATTACTTGTGGGTTCGCCTACAAGCGGACTTGCTTGTGCCGTTAAACCTGTTGAAAAACTATTATCGGTAGCTTGCGACCATATTTTGTAGTAATAAATCTGTGAGCTGAGCGCTGTGTGATTAAAAGCCGTTAAAGTTCCGACATACAAAACCGTGCCGCCGCCGGTAATTGCATTGCCTTCCGTGTAAGTTGTTCCATCAACCGGAGTTCCGAATGTGGAAGTTGTATTGTAAGCGACCACGACTTTGTCATTGTCCGGGTTTAAAGTCCATGCTAAGTTGATTTGCGAAACCGAAACACCGGTTGCGGAGAACGATTGGGGGTTTGCTGTTCCGCAGGCACCGCCCCAAACAGAGCAGACATATTCCGGGTGGTCGATATATGGATTTCTGTTTCCTTGTATATCATGTGCTGCATTATTTCTGTTTATTTCTTTTGTTGAAACGGGGTCGAGTTCATGCCATTTAATCAATAAATTTATTGTCCACGCAGTGAAATTATTTCCATCAATAACATGAGTAACATTTGTTTCCCAAGAAGCAAAACTATTCATATATCGTGTTGCCATATAAAAGTAATTTCTTGCAAAATCGCCTTTATAAGCATCAACAGGTTCAAAAACAGTTCCCGTATATCCCGGAAATGAGCAAGCTCCCTTCTTGCTGCCGTTTGTTGATGTCCATGTTGGAGATGCAACTTCTCCAAAAGGATAATTACTTCTTTGGTTATTTACATACCCGTCGGTCGGTACCAAATGAAATAAATCTGCATACTGTATCGAAGAACCTCCTCCCCACCACGATTTCGGGAAAGAATGTTCTTTATTCCAACAATCACCTTCGCCGTTGTAATTTCCGCATTGGTCGCTCGATACGTTATAATAGAAATAATATGCTGCATTTCCGTTACCGTCCATTGCGTACATATCCCATACTTTTTGGCTACCCAAATTATCGGTATAGTAAAAATCATCTTCCAAATTATCATAACTATTAGATGTATGACCATTTGTGATAATTGCACGTAATTGATCTCTTAACACATCGCCTGTTCCTGTAGCATTAGTATAGTAACCGGCAGGAATTTGTGCCTGTGAGTTGAAAACTATCGCAAGAAGTGCGAAAATAAATGTAATTTTCTTCATTAGTAATTGATTTTATAAGTGGTGATTTTAATTTTGATTCAGTTTTCAGTAAAATTCTATAAATTTAATATGTTGCTTTTATTAATACGAATGACACGATAAAATGTTTCAGAAAATCAGCGGCTTTTTTTTAATAATAAAGGGTTGCAAAGATTAAATTAATATTTCTGAAAACCTATTTTCAACGAGAAAAAAACCCCAACAAAAAGTTGAGGTTTTTTGGAAAAATTTAGAGTTGAAACTAAAATTTTAAAAACAACTATTTGATAGCCACGGCTTGTGCATCGACAACGGCAATGGCAACCATATTCACAATTTCGCGAACCGAAGCTTCGAGCTGAACGATGTGAATGGGGCGTTTTATTCCCATCAAAATCGGTCCAACTGCTTCTGCATCGCCAATTTCCTGCATCATTTTGTAGGCAATGTTACCGGAGCTTAAATTTGGGAATATCAAGGTGTTGATATTTTGGTCCTGCATTTTGGCAAAGGGATATTTTCGTTTTCTGATTTCGGGATTTAATGCAAAATTTGCCTGCATTTCGCCTTCAACTTCTAATTTTGGATATTTTTCGTGTAATATTTTCACTGCATTGCTCACTTTTTCTGGCGAACCTGAACGCGTGGAACCAAAATTGGAATAAGAAACCAAAGCTATTTTTGGGTCGATATTCATTTTTTTCAAGGTTTCGGCTGTCAGAACGGTTGTGCTGACTATGGTATTGACATCGGGGTCGCGATTAACTGTTGTATCGGCAAAGAAGAACGGACCTTTTTTGGTGAGCATAATGTACATACCTGCCAGATGTTCGATATTGTCGTTACATTTTACAACTTCAACAATAGGTTTCAGGGCTTCGGAATATTGAGTCGAATAGCCTGTGATATAGGCATCAACATGTTTTTCTTCGACCAACATCGCACCGAAATAATCTTTTCCGAACATTTTTTCGCGAGAATCATTTAAAGAAAGCCCCTTTCTCGCACGTCCTTTATAGAGAATTTGAGCATATTTTTCGCGATTTTTAACTTGCGAATCGCTTCTGGGATCAATAATTTCCGATTTGCTGAGCTCATCTAAATGATTTTCTTCAATAACCTTTCTGATTTCGCTTTCATTGCCAAGCAATACAGGGATTGCAAACCCTTCGGACATCGCAATTTGAGCGGCTCTGAGAACATTATAATTTTCAGCTTCTCCAAATAAAACACGTTTGGGGCTCGATTTGGCGATGTCATAAATTTTGCGAATCAATTTATTTCCGGTTCCGATTCGATTCAACAAAGATTCTTTGTAAGCATCCCAGTCTTTTATCGGACTCAAAGCCACACCCGAATCCATTGCGGCTTTGGCTACAGCCATTGCAACATGTGTAATTAACCGTGGGTCTAAGGGTTTTGGAATGATATACGTTCTGCCGAATTGAAGGTTTCTGGTTTGATATGCAATATTTACTTCTTCCGGAACGTTTTCGCGAGCCAAAGCAGCGATGGCATAAACAGCGGCTTTTTTCATTTCTTCATTGATTGCAGTTGCCCTCACATCGAGTGCTCCGCGGAAAATATATGGAAAACCCAAAACATTATTCACCTGATTTGGATAATCGGAACGTCCGGTTGCCATAATCACATCTTTGCGGGCATCAAGAGCGTCTTCGTAAGAGATTTCGGGGTCGGGATTTGCCATGGCGAAAATGATTGGATTGGCTGCCATGCTTTTCACCATGTCTTTGGATACTTGGTCTTTAACCGAAAGTCCTAAGAATAAATCGGCACCTTTCATTGCATCTTCAAGCGTATCGAGGTTTTGCGAAGTAAGGAAATCTTTTTTGTAGATGTTTAAATCATTGCGTTTTGTATTTAAAACGCCTTTACTGTCGCACATCACAACATTTTCTTTTTTTACGCCCAAGGATACAATTAGTCGAGTGCAAGCCATTGCGGAAGCTCCGGCACCACTGACTACCAATTTTATATCTTCTAATTTTTTTCCGGCAAGCTCAACGGCATTTAATATTCCCGCCGATGAAATAATTGCTGTTCCGTGTTGGTCATCGTGCATCACAGGAATGTTGAGTTCTTCTTTCAAACGGCGTTCTATCTCGAAACATTCGGGTGCTTTGATGTCTTCTAAATTGATTCCTCCAAAAGTGGGTGAAATTTGTTTAACAGTTTCAACAAAAACATCAATATCTTTTGTAGTAATCTCAATATCAAAGACATCAATATCAGCAAAGATTTTAAACAATAAGCCTTTGCCTTCCATCACCGGTTTTCCGGCTTCGGCACCCAAATCGCCGAGACCAAGAACGGCAGTTCCGTTTGAGATAACAGCAACCAAATTGCCTTTGGCGGTGTATTTGTAAACATCCTCCGGATTTTTCTCAATTTCCAAGCAGGGGTCGGCAACTCCGGGCGAATATGCCAAAGCCAAATCGCGTTGTGTGCTGTGTGGTTTGGTAGGGATTACCTCAATTTTTCCCGGTCGAAAGTCCGAATGGTACTTCAATGCTTCTTCTTTTGTGATTTTTGCCATGATTCTGTGATTTTTTGGTTGATTCTTCGTCATTTTTTTCAAAAATTTCAAAGAATTGTATTCGGTTTTGTATTAATTAAAACGTTTGCAAAGATATAAAGATGTCGATACATTTCAATATGTTTTGCGACATTGATTTTAGGTTTGAAAAATACCAACATTCAACAAATTAAGTAACTTAACTGATGTTTTATTGTAGAATCGTCGTTCGCCGTAAGAAATTGCCCACCGAATTCCCGAAACGGCATTTGTGAGAAACACTTCATCGGCTTGATAGAAATCTTTTTCCGAAATCGGATTTTCGGAATGAACGGCAATTTGATTTTCGAGTGCCAGGCGAATTACTTGTTTGCGCATCACTCCATCGATGCAGCCTTCTGAAATGGGAGGCGTGAACAACTCATCGTTTTTCACAAAAAAAATATTCGACGAAACAGATTCGATGATGTTCGATTTTGAATTGAAAATCAAACAATCGTCGTAATTTCCTGTTTTACAATAAATTCCGGCTAATACATAGATGAGTGCCGAACCGTTTTTAAAGCCCGAAATCAAATTCGGGTCTTTTGTAATGTCTCGATATGCACCGAGCCTCAAACCAAATTGATTTAATTCGTATTTGTTTCGATTCAGCGATTCCGATTCAATAAGATATTCAAAATCATTGGTTTCCGGCGTGTACAATCCCGTTCCTGTTCTAAAAACAGAAATTCTGATTTTTGCACCTGTAAACTGTTTATTTTTTCGCAATAACGACAAAATATTTTCTTTGATTCTTTCCGACTCGAAATTAATCTTCGCAGGAACACTCATTTTCAATATTTTTGTTGCTTTGGAAAGACGTGCAAAATGTTCTTCGAAAAAATGAATTTTCCCCGAGCTTACAAATAGTGTTTCAAAAACACCATCTCCGTAGCGAAATGCTCTGTTTGTTGGATTTATATTAAAATCCGACTTTGAAATAAAATTTCCGTTGTGAACAATAAATTCGGAATTTTTAATCATAATTTTAATTTACAAAAATGTAAAATTTCTTTTATCCGAAAAATCCTGTTACAATTTCAAATATTTCATGTCGATTGTCATTTCTTTGGTTTGCGAATTGAGAACAAACACACAATCTTCAAATTCAGGTCGTCCGAAAGTTGATTTGTTGCCCGAAACGCCGTAACCTTCAATAGGAAAACCTATTGAACTTCGATTAAAAACGCCGTCGTTGTTTTCATCGTGATGTATTGCAATGGCATACGTTCCGAAAGTTACATCTTTCAACTCAAAATCGACACTTTTTTGTGTGATATTCGATGCTTCTTTTTGGGTTGCAAATTTCGCATTCACCAAAAAATATTTTTTATTCGCTTCCGAATACAGGGCGATTCTCGCAATTCCGGAATTGCTTTCGAAATTCCGAACGTGAATTATTAAGATTCCTGTCGAAGATTGCTTTGTTTGTAAATTCGGCAAGGAAAACATCAAACTGAATAATATTAATGATATGAATTTCATAAAACAAAAATTTAAAATCTAAAAACTACTTTTCACTCTTAACTTTTCGTTTTTCACTTTCTACTTTCTACTGAATTTATGCGGCATAATCATTTTTTCGGGCGAAAGGATTTCGTCGATTTCTTTTTGTGTCAAAAGATTTTTTTCGAGTACGAGTTCGTAAACGCCTCTGCCAGACTCCATTGCTTCTTTCGCAATTTGTGTCGAAACTTCGTAACCCAAAACGGGATTGAGTGCCGTAACAATACCAATGCTGTTGTGCACCATGCTTCGACAATGTTCTACATTTGCTGTAATTCCCGAAACGCAACGGTGTTCGAGAACCGTCATGCCGTTTTTGAGCATTTCGACCGACTCGAACAAACTTTGTATAATAACAGGTTCCATGACGTTGAGTTCCAGCTGTCCGGCTTCGGCAGCCAAAGAAACGGTGAGGTCGTTTCCGATGACTTTGAAGGCTATTTGATTGACCACTTCCGGTATTACCGGATTTACTTTTCCGGGCATAATCGACGAACCGGGCTGCATGGGCGGTAAATTAATTTCGTTTAAACCGCAACGCGGACCTGACGAAAGAAGTCGCAAATCGTTCGATATTTTCGATAATTTTATTGATAATCGTTTCAATGCCGATGAAAACATAAGGAATGAACTCGTATCCTGCGTCGCTTCTACCAGATTATCAGCCAGTTCAACATCAAGTCCGGTAACATCTCGCAAATGTTTTACCACACTTTCGGCATATCCGGGTTCGGAATTAATGCCGGTTCCTATTGCCGTAGCTCCCATATTGACATTGAGCATGGATTTGGCGTGATTTTCGAGTCGTGCAATTTCATCGTTCAGCGACGAAGCATAGGCTTCAAATTCTTGTCCGAGCGTCATCGGAACGGCATCTTGAAGTTGAGTGCGACCCATTTTTATAACTTCTTTAAATTCAAGAGCTTTAATGCGGAAAGCGTCAATCAAACTTGTCAAAACCTCAATCAAAGTTTTGCTGCTGATAACCAAAGCCAATTTCACTGCTGTGGGATAAGCATCATTGGTCGATTGCGACAAATTGACGTGATTGTTTGGGTGGCAATATTGATAATCGCCTTTATTTTTTCCCATAATTTCCAAAGCCACATTGGCAATTACTTCATTGGCATTCATGTTGGTAGATGTTCCGGCTCCGCCTTGTATCATATCCACAACAAAATGACTGTGATAATTGCCGTTGATAATTCTGTCGCAAGCCTCGATTATGGCTTCCGTGATGTTTTTGGGCATCAGTCCGAGTTCAAAATTTGCAAGTGCGGCGGCTTTTTTCACCATCGCCAAACCGAGAATAATGTTGGGATAAAAATTCAGTGTAACGCCTGTGATATTGAAGTTTTCGCGACCTCGCATGGTTTGTATTCCGTAGTAAAATTCGTCGGGAATATTGCGATATCCGAGCAAATCGTGTTCGGTGCGTGTTTTACCCGAAACATAAATTGCCGCCATGTTTATTAAGCGTGCATTGAACTGGCTCATACGCCGCGAAACGATTTGCGATACTTTGGTATAGACTTTTACGGCAAGGTTTCCGTCGGAGCTTAATTTTTTGCGAACCAATTCGCAATCTGCCATTAAAACAACTGAATCTTTCGATGTTCGTGCCGATGTAGAATGCGGAGAATCTTCCATCAAAGAAGCTTCGCCCAAAAAATCAAATTTCTTGAAAAAAGTAATCCGGCTTTCTTTGCCGAAAGCCGTTGTTTTGAATAATTCAACTTCGCCTTCTGCGACTAAAAAAATGTATTTCCGGTCGTGATTTTCCCTAAACAGATAATCTCCCTGTCGAAAGCCGCGTTCATCGAAAAGTGTACTGAATTCGGCAGCTTCGCTGTCGGTAAACTCTTTGAAAAGTTCTACTTCTTTGATAAAGTTTACAATATCCTGTGGGTTCATTTTATGATTTTTTTATTTTAATATAATTTCGTTTGTGAATCCTTTATAACTTGCTGATAGTATGTTATCTTCGATTTCCGAAAATGGTATTTTTACGGCATCTTCCTGATATACATCGACAAGATAATATTTTAATATTTCGCCATTTTTGTTCGATATTTTGTAAAATAAATAATTATTGGCATTGCCGGTTTTTGTTATTAAATTGATATCGACCACAATGTAAAGTGTATCCGAAATCTCTTTAAATTGAAAAGTCGGGTTTTTATCGTGTGAAATATTTTTCGAAAAGAAATATGATGCCTGCGGAACGCCGTATCCGTGTGCATAATCGAAATACGGGAACAAATCGCCTGATTTTTGAATTTCGTTGAACATTTGCATCGCCGTTTTATTGTTATTTGCTTGCCAAGCACAAGCCGCAAATCCCGTAACCAAAGGCGTTGAAAACGAAGTTCCTTGTGCTTTTTCCAATTTCGATTTTTCGGCGACAATTGCTGTGGAATATGCAGAAACATTGGGTTTCATTCGTTTGTCGGCTGTCGGGCCGAAAGATGCGAAACTTTCGTGAAAATCGGTTTCGGGATTTATACCGCCGACACTCAAAATGCTGTCGGCATCGGCTGGTGTTCCTAATATTTTCCATTCCTGCGAACCATCGTTTCCCATTGCATTAACAACCAAAATTCCTTTGGAGGCTGCCAAATTTGCGGCACGAACAACGTAACTTGTTTTTCCGTCCATTTCCCAAGTGAAATAACGGTTGTAGGTGTATCCGAGCGAACTGTTGATGATTTGTGCCCCGTATTTATCAGCCCATTCGGCGGCAGCCAACCAATTTTCTTCTTCCGAAAAAGGTTCGGTTTCCACTTCGGTGCGTGCGAGCAAAAATTCGGCTTGCGTAGCCAAACCCATCGGAATAGTATCGTTCATGCCCGCAATGCACGACAAAACCATGGTTCCGTGTGTGTTTGCAGTGTAAACATTTTCTTTTTTCTTGGCAAAATCGTAAGTTTTCAAAATTCGATTCTCATCGCGAATATGCTTAAAAATGGGCGATGTGTTTACCGAAGGAAATCCTGCATCGAAAACGGCAATCCGAATGCCTTGCCCGTTGATTCCATGTTTTTTGAAAACGGAAGCCTGCATTCGTTCGGTTTGTTTTGCGAGAAGTTTTAATTCGCTGTCGGTTAAGTATGTATCGTATGATTTGCCGGCTGGCAGGCTTGTCCAATAAACAGGTTCGATATTCTGAACAAAAGGCAGTTTTTTGATGTTTTGAATTTGATTTTCTGTTGCGTCAAGATATATCAAATTGAACCATCGACTGATTGTTGTAATTTCGGTACAATATTCTGAAAGTATATCGATATAATCTTGTCTGACAGGCAAATCGCTTTCGGTAAACAGTGGTAGATTTTGAGCCGCCCGTCGTTCGAGGGTTTTGGCATCGAAATAATCGAAGGGATTGAAAGATACATTGTTTTTATCACTCAAAAAAACGCGAAATCGATGAAAAGTTTCCGGATTTTGAGAAAATGTGAAATTCGTTATCAAAATAAATATCAGCGGAATACATATTTTTTTGGTCATTCGTTTTTTTATCAAATAATACAAAAAATATCTAATTTTCACAAAAATATATTTATGCAAAGATATATAAAGCGATTTTATTCTTGTTTGATTTTGACAGGGTATTTTATTGAAATTTTATTTATTTATAATAATTTTTTCAATGGTAGTTCCTGTTGCAGCATTTGGAAATGCGATTTGTAAAATATCGGATAATGTGGGTGCAACATCTGAGGGCGAGATTGGCGATGAAATGGTTTCGTGTTTCATTTTCCAACCGAACCAAATCAAGGGAACATGAGTATCGTTGCTGTATGCCGAAAAACGTTCGGGCAGGGTTTCTTCATTGTCAGCATAAACGATATTTCTTCCCGGGGCTAAATTTATAAAGATATCTCCCGAACGCTTTTGATTGTAGCTGTTTTGCACTTTTTGAATTGTGCCGTGTGTAAAGTTTTGAGTATCGAAAGTTGAAGAAGCCATTGCGGCGGTGATGTCTTCAAAACCGACCATAAATTGTGCGGCTTGCTGTTGAACCGATGTGAGCGAAAGTTTAGAGTCTTCGATGAGGTCGCGATTCAGATAAATTTGTTGGTCGAAAAAAGCCTGAACCCATTCGCCTTCGCCGTAAAGAGCACGTAAATAACTGTTTAGCAAATATTTGCCGCTGCCTGCGTTGAAAGTTCCGGAAGGTATTTTTATGTCTCGCAAAAAATCTGGCGAATCGGAAACGCCTCTGTCTGAGGTTAAAATAATCAGAGTATTTTGCAAACCTACGTAATTTTCCACAAAATTGAGCAGAAAGCCCAAATCTTGGTCCAATCGAAGATAAATATCTTCTGTTTCGATGGAACGAATGCCAAATAAGCGATTTACATTTCCGCAAGCCGTAAATCCGATGCTGAGAAAATCGGTAAATTCGTCTTTTCCCAAATCTTCGTTTACGATTGCCGAAACGGCAAAATCTTTGGTATAAATATTTCCGAAAGGCGTATAATTCAAAATATCATAATTTCCGGCTTTTTGAAAAAGTTCGGTCATTGAATAAGGAAACGTTGTTTTTTTTCCTCTAAATCCTTTTTCGTAGGAATTATTATCGGCAAGACTTTCGCTGTATTTATTGAGAGGCAGCAAGCTTGACCATTCTTTTAGGAGGTATATTTCGGGGAATTTTTTTTCGTTGAAACGTTGAACCCAATCGGGCAGTGCACTGAAATAATAGGTACTCGAAATCCAGTTTCCGGTTGCCGGGTCGAACCAATATGCGGCATTTCCCAAATGCCCGGCAGGCAAAATTGCGGCATAATCTTTTGGCGAAATTCCGATGACTTTTGATTGTTTGAAATTCGAAATTCGTAATTCATCGCCCAAAGTGGTGGAGAGCAATTCCTTAGGCGACATTTGCCCGGAAGTTGAAGGTGTTCCCAAAGATTGAACGGTGTTATCGACAGTGCAATATTTGGTCTTTTTTTTGAGTCGTTCGTACCATTTTTCGCCGATAATTCCATGTTGCGAGGGTTCTGTTCCGGTGGCAAGTGTAGCATAACCGGCGGCAGATTGAGTGAGCAGATAATTATAATTGGCATCAGTGCAGGAAATTCCTTCGTTGATGAGTCTTTTGAAACCATCATTGCCGAATTTGTCCCAATATCTGGATAAAAAATCGTAACGCATTTGTTCTACAACAATGGTTATCACTAATTTTGGGCGGTCGGGGCTTGATTTTTTTTGGGCGGTTAAATGTTCCGGAAAAAGAAATAAAAAGAGTATCGGCAAAAGAAATATTCTCATAAAAAAGGATATGTAAAAATTAGAAATATTTGAATATGAGCAAATAAAAAACGACATCTCAAAAAAATAATTATAAACGATAAGCAGATTTTATATCAATTTTTGAAGAAAAACCGCGAAACGAAAATAGATATTTTTTCGAGATGTCGTTGCGAAAATGATTATTTTATCAATTTCAAATCTTTTAATGTTGATTTTATGAGTTCGAAAGTATGTTCAATATCGTTGTCCAATCCAACCGAAAATCGAACTAAACCGGGCGACATGCCCATTTCTTTTTGTATCGATTCGGGGATTTCTGATGAGGTACTCTTTCCGGAGTTACTGAACAGCGTTTTAAAATATCCTAAACTAACGGCTAAATATCCGACACCTTTCTTTTGAATATCTTCCATAAAAGTATTTGCCAACTGAGGTGTTGCTAAGTCGATAGCAATCATTCCGCCGAATCCGTAGTCGGGATTCATGATTCTTTTGAGTGTTTCGTGTCCTCGATGTTGCGGCAAACCGGGATAAATGGCTTTGACACCTATTTTTTGAAGATTTTCGGCGAGATACATTGCGTTTTTACTGTGTTGTCGCATTCGTATATGCAGGGTGTGCAGATTTTTTAGGATAGATGACGAACGCAAAGGGTCGAGAACAGGTCCTAAAAGCATGGCGGTACCGTGATTCAAATCAATCAGCGAATTGATAAAATCTTTTGTTCCGCAGATGGCTCCGGCAACGCAATCGTTTTTACCGTTGATGAATTTTGTCATGCTGTACACTACAATATCGGCACCAAGCAGGTGTGGAGCAATAATCATGGGCGAAAAAGTGTTGTCTATCATTAATCGAATGCCGGCACGTTTGGCAATTTCGCTGAGAGCGGGAATATCAGAAATTTGCAGAAGCGGATTGGTGATTGATTCGGTATAAATTAATTTTGTATTGGGTTTAATTGCTGCGGAAACTGCATTCAAATCGGTTGAATCGACAAATGTAGTTTCGATATTGAATTTTGGCAGATAAAATTTCAGGAAAGCGTAAGTTCCGCCATAAGTAGTAACGCTTGAAACGATATGGTCTCCGGCATTACACACTTGCAAAATTGCAGAAGTTATTGCTGCCATACCGGAAGCTGTAACCCAACCGGCTTCGGTGCCTTCCATTGCTGCAAGAGCATCGGAAAGGTATTTGTTCGATGGATTCCAATGGCGAGAATACAGGAAACAGCCTTGGGTTTCTCCATGAAAAGTTCCTTCCATGGTTTCGGTGCCCAAAAAAGTAAAGGTTGAAGAATCGGTGATTGACGGATTTACGCCGCCAAATTCGCCGAATTGTTCTAATTTTTGAATCGCCGTTGCGGGGTCGTGTTTAACATTAACATTTAACATAAGATTTTATTTTAGGATTTCTGTAAAAGTAGAAAAAAAACAAAATCCACAAAATGTTTTACGACATTATTTCCGGAATTTTTCGCGTATTTTTTTATAAAAGCTTGCTTTTTCGGGTTTGTCGTCATCGTAATATCCTTGTCCATATCCATAACCATAGCCGTAACCGTATCCTTGTCCGTAATGATTTCCATAACTCTTAGCTATTTTAACATCATTCAATACAAGATTTAATTGCTTAATATTGGACATTTTATTTAACTCATCGACAAGTTTGATAACGCTTTTGTTTGAATAATTTTGGCGAATAACGTAGAGAAAGCTGTCGGCAAATTCGGTCAACAGAAGTGCATCGGTAACAATGGCAACAGGCGGTGTATCAACAATTATGTAGTCGAAATTTTCGTGAGCATAGCGAAAAAAGTTTTTCATTGTGTCGGATTCTATTAATTCCGAAGGATTTGGAGGCACCGGTCCGGAGAGTGCAACAAAAAGGTTTTCGACCCGTGTGGATTGAATAATTTCCGATGCCGAATTTTTTCCAATAAGAAAAGTGCTGATTCCCATAGTCGGGCTGGTTCCAAATTCTTCCTGAAGCCGCGGCTTGCGAAGGTCCAAACCCACGAGCAGTGTCTTTTTTCCCGAAAGTGCAAGTACTGCGGCGAGATTTATTGCAATAAAAGATTTCCCTTCGCCGCTGATTGATGATGTTACGGCAACAATTTTTTGATTTTTTTCACGTAATAAGTATTGAAGATTCGTTCTCAACGCCCTGAAAGACTCAGAAATAGGCGATTTTGGCGAATCAAAAACCGGAATTTGTGTTTTTTTAGTATGAAAACCAATTGTAGCAACAATTGGCAAATTAGTACCGTTTTCAATATCTTTTTTACTTTCAATTTTATTATTAAAAAATTCGAGCAAAACCAAGATGATAATCGGAAAGAGAAAACCGAGAATCAATGCTTTTTGCGTATTTCCGGCAGTATCGGGACTTTTTCTGATGGCATTTTCAGCCATTGCCGGGTCTAATGCCTTGGTATCGGCTTTGTTGGAAGCCTGTGTGATAGCGGCTTCCATTCGGCGTTGCAAAAGGAAAGTGTATATTTGGTCGTTCAAATTAAATTGCCGTTCAATATTTATCATTCGGCGTTCGGAAAGCGGTAATTGATGAATATCCGATTTTACGGTTTCGATTCGCTTTTTTAGGTCTTTGATGGCTGCTGATGTAACTTCGATATTTTTTTTGGCGTGATTGATAATTTGATTTTGTATTTTGTTTATTTTTAAATCCATGACATCGGATGTCGGAATGCCGGATTTTACGTTGAAATCTAAAACCTGCCTTTCGGTTACTGTTTCTGACAAAACGGTCATGTAACTGATTAAAATTTGGTCATTGATATCCATTACCGAAGGCGGTGTGAGAGAGGTTGTGTTGATATTGACTTTTAAATCCTCATAAATATAGGTGTAGTAATTAAGTTTGATGGTGTTTGTCTTTAAAAGCTCTTCCAATCCATCGAGTTTTGAGATGAGAAGTGTTGCTTCTTCACTGATATTCAATGTTTGGGTGGACTGTTTGAACATTTGCATTTTATCTTCGGTTTGCGACAAAGAATCGGAAACTCCGCCCAATTGTTTGTCAATAAAATCGATGATGCTGACGGCTTTTTCGTTTTTTTCTCTGAGGTCTTTTTTGATATAGACTTCCACTAATTTATTGATAAAATCGGCATCTTTTTGCGGTACAGTTCCTATCATCCAAAGCCAAAGAATGGAACTGCGTTCGGGACTTACCGAAACATCGAAACGTGTTTGATACGACAATACAACTTGATTAATATCATTTTTAACAAAAAAATAGTGCTTGCCGATGATTTCGGGATTAAAATTCAGTGTATCTTTTAATATGATATTAAATGAAAAATCTTTATACTTAAATTGTTGCCCTATTTTCAAATTTTCATCTATTTCAAATGCCTCTATCTGAATATTATACGTATCTTTCGATTTAAAAGTAATGTAAACCGGAATGTTGTTTAATTGACTGAATGCGGTATCGAATTGGACGATAAATGGTGCGTTTTTATAGATTTCGTAATCGCTGCGAAACGGTTCGTCGATGAAATACGAAACGCCAAAATCCAAATCCTCAACAGCCAATCGACTCATTGAATAGGATTTTAAAACCCCGATTTCGGTTTCCAGATTCTTTCCTCGACTAAACAATTGCAAACCGCCTGCAAACTCTTCCTCGCTGCTTTCTTTTTTAATCATCACAGTAGAGTTCATGCTGTAAGTGGGTATGGCGTATTTGTTTATCCAATACGCTATAAAATAAGCAATTGCAACCGAAATGATGAATAAATACCAGTACGATAGAATTTTAAATATATATTTTTTGATATCGATTCCTGCGTGCTCTCTGCTGTCGGTGAATTGTTCCAAACCGGGTTCTGCCATTGTTAAAAGTTGAAAGTGAAAAACGGAAAGTGAAAAGTTAAAAATAAGTACCGGTATTTATTTAAATATCAACACATTACTAAATTAACGACTAACAATCATTTTTTAAAACTCCAAATCAGAAAAAAGATTGAAATTGTTGAAGTAAGCATCGAAACAAGCATAAAATAATCTTGTGTTGCATTTCGGAATGCTTTATTTTTATTAGCATCAACAAATACTAAATCATTGGGATATAAATAGATATTTTGGGATTTTAGAAAATTAATATCGGATAAATCGACATAAAACTCGGTGTATCCGTTTGAATCTGGTCTTAAAACTTTAACATGCTTTATATCAGCATATTCTGTCAATCCTCCGACACGTGCCAAAGCTTCCGGAAAATCGATGCGTTCCTGATAAATTAATATTGAACCCTGTGTGTTAACTTCGCCTATAAACGAAATTTTGTAACTCACTAATTTAACATTTGTTATGGCTTTTATTAATAATTCATCGGTGCGTGCTTGCACCATTTTTCGAACTTCGGGCATGGTTTTTCCTACCACTTTGAAATCGCCTAATACGGGAACCTGAATATAACCGGTGTCGTTGACCGTGAAACCCGACAGAAAAAATTCGCCGCCCTGCGAGGAGCGGGAATTATTGGAAGCATTTTCGCCAATATTGAACAGTGCATTGATGCGGTTGTCGGTGGTGAGAATTTTGATGTATAACAAATCGTTGATATGCAATTTATATTCTTCCTGTACCCCATTAGGATAAAACCAAACAGAATCATTTTGGCTGCGATTTTTATGCTCAAAATATTTGATACTTTTTGTATTGCAGGAATTTAAGATGACACTTAAACTTACAAAAAATAACAGATACGCACTATGTAATAATTTCCTCATAAAAATATAAAATTGGCATGACACTTTAATTTACAAATCTAAAAAAATTATCTCATTTAAAAATTCTATTCTTCTGCGAATTATTCGGTTAGATATTGTGTGTTCAGTTTAAAAAGTAGCATAGCGATTATATATGCAAAATTTTTCGTCATCAAAATACTGTAAAACAGTTAATTAGATAACCGCTTTGCGACTCTGATTCCAAAATTTGAGCTTTTTATACCAAACTCATTGTATTTGAGATGAAAATATTTTAAATTTGTAATATTAAGATATGCGAAAACCATGAATTTGAAAACGGATTTTTTCAGTATCAGATACAATAATGTTGCACCGCAACCCGGGAAACTCTTGATTTCGGAGCCTTTTACCGCCGATACCTTGTTTAAGCGTTCAGTGATTCTGTTATCCGACCACAACGAAACAGGTTCGGTAGGTTTTATTTTAAATAAACCGATTAAAAAGAAGATTTCGGATATTTCTGATGAGTTCGGACAATTCGATGCACCTGTTTCTTTGGGAGGTCCGGTGGGTCGCGATAAAATTTATTATATTCATACACTTGGAAAGTTAATTCCCAACAGCATTCGGGTATCAGGTGATATTTATTGGGGCGGCGATTACGAAACACTGTATCATTTGATATTAAAAAATCAAGTTCCGCAAAACAAAATTCGTTTTTTTGTCGGTTATTCGGGCTGGGAAGCCGGGCAACTGAATAAAGAAATTTCAAAAAATTTTTGGCTGATAAGCGATTCTAATTCGGAGCTTATCATGGATAACGAGCAGGCTTTGTGGAGCAAAGTAGTTAAAAATTTGGGCGAAAAATATCGTGTTTGGGCAAATTTTCCCGAAAACCCCGTACATAATTAAGCATCCAAAGGGTTTTGTTTTCCTCAACCGATAATTTCCAATTTTGCAAATTTAAGTAAAAGTTGCTTTAATCCGGAGCTCTCAAATTCGATGCTTGCTTTGGTGTTCGGCATTTCGCCTTCAATTTCGGTAACGATACCTTTTCCAAAACGCTCATGCCTCACTCTTGCTCCGGGCACTATCGAACCAAAAGTTTCGGAATCGATTTTTCCGGTCGATTTTTTCAAAGCCTCGTTGGCATTGGTCAGTTTTTTCCCAACGGATTGAGACGATTCCACATTAACTTTGGGTTTGACATACGAAGGTTTGATGTTTAATGATAATTTTTCGACTTGTTTCGGTTGCTTCTTAGCACCGAAAAACATTGGTTTTGAAACACTTTCATCGAAATCCTCATCAGAAAAATCGGAAGTTGTGTTCAAATATTTAACATCAATTTCGCCGATAAATCGACTTGACACACAATCTTTGAGCTGCCCCCAACGATAACGTGATTTGGCAAAACTAATCAACAGATTTTTCTCGGCACGTGTTATTGCAACATAAAACAATCTTCGCTCTTCTTCCAGTTCTTTCGGCGAAAAAGCCGACTGCTCCGCCGGAAACAACTTCTCTTCTACCCCAACAATGAATACATTTTTAAATTCCAAACCCTTTGCCGAGTGAATGGTCATCAAAGTAACTTTATTTCGGTCGTTCTGATTTTCATTATCTTCATTAGTCAGAAGTGAAACATTTTCCAAATACTGATTTAATGTAACGATTTCATCGGGATTTTCGTTTTGATTTTGATTGGAAAATTCTTTAATCCCGTTCAATAATTCCTGAACATTTTCGTGCCTTGCCACACCTTCCGGAGCTTTATCTTTGAACAAATCCTGCAAAATACCCGATGTTACAGCAATTTCCTTAGCCAATTCGTAGGCATCTGTAACCAAAAGTTTAGATTGAAAATCCTGAATCATCGCCGCAAATCCAAAGAGTTGATTTAAAGCTCTGACATTCAAATCGCCACCCGAATGTGCGGCATCTGCCAAAACATCAAGCATGCTTTTGCCCGAAGTTGCACCATATTCTTCAATTTTTGCCAAAGTCGAATCGCCGATACCTCGTTTGGGATAGTTTACAATGCGGCGAAACGCCTCATCGTCTTTCGGATTCACCGTTAATTTGTAATATGCCAGCAAGTCTTTAATTTCTTTACGCTGATAAAAAGATGTTCCGCCGTAGATTTTATACGGAATGTTCCTTTTTCGCAAAGCTTCTTCAAAAATACGCGATTGTGCATTGGTTCTGTACAAAATCGCATTATCCTTGTATTCGTGGTGATTGGCAAATACAAATTCGAAAATCTTCCCGGCAACCGTATGCCCTTCTTCATGGTCGGTGTACGACTCCAAAATTTCAATTTTTTCGCCCACTTCATTTTCCGAAAAAACTTCTTTTTTAATTTGATGCGAATTTTTCGCAATCACCGAATTTGCTGCCTCAACAATGGTTTTGGTCGAACGATAATTTTGTTCGAGTTTAAATAATTTATGTTCGGGATAATCTTTCTGAAAATTAAAAATATTCTCAATTTTTGCACCCCTAAACGAATAAATACTCTGAGCATCATCACCCACAACAGTGATATTATGATGAGCTTCGGCTAATTTTTTAATAATCAAATATTGCGAAAAATTGGTATCCTGATATTCATCGACCAAAATATATCGAAATTTATTTTGATATTGTTGCAAAACATCAAGCCGGTCTCGAAAAAGAATATTTGTTTTGAGCAATAAATCATCGAAATCCATGGAACCCGCTCTAAAACATCGCTCGGCATAGATACGATAAATGTTATAAATTTCACCGGTTTTTGAAGCATCATCATTCATTCGAGCCTGAGAATTTGAGGCATACGCTTCGGGAGTTACCAGATTATTTTTAGCCTTCGATATTCGCGAATAAACCAATGATGGTTTGTATAATGAATCATCGAGTTGAAGTTCCTTTACAATATTTTTCAGGATACTTTTGGTATCGACAGTGTCATAAATCGTAAAATTTGTTGGGTAACCCACATATCCGGATTCCTTTCGCAATATTCTGGCAAAAATTGAGTGAAAAGTTCCCATCCACAGCGAACGTGCTTTTTCCACTCCAATGATTCCCGAAATTCGTTCCTGCATTTCTTTGGCTGCTTTGTTGGTAAATGTCAAAGCCAAAATATGATGTGCCGGCACGCCGATATTCAACAAATGTACAATTCGATAGGTGAGAACGCGTGTTTTACCCGAACCGGCTCCCGCAATAATCAATGAAGGACCTTCGGCATTGGTTACCGCCTCTTTTTGCGACGGATTAAGGTGTTTGAGATATTCGTGCATCGATAAATTTGAATACAAAAACCGGAAAAGATGGTTTTTGGTGTTTGTTATACTTTGATTGATTGATTTTTTGATGCGATAACGTGTTTATCGTGCTTAATATTAAACACTTACAAGCATCTAATCGCAAACAAAGAAAGCGTTTTTACTATAAATTCAATGTGCAAATTTAACAAACCCATTTCATATTACTCGAAAAAATATCAATTTTGATAAAATAATTTATAAACAATCGTGTTAAAAAATAAATATCTTATTTTTGCCATTAAAAATTTTACAAAGTGAATTTCAAACTTATTTCTTTTCTGATATTATCAACACTCTCAATACAGAGTTTTTCACAACTTTCGGTAAGTGTAACCACCAACCGACAAGCCTTTTACACCACCGATGGCGATACATTAAGCCTCTGCATCGACAGTCTGATTACTTTGAAAGCCGAAGCGTTCAACGGCGGCATTCCCGTTATTTCAGCTCACTATCGTTGGGATTTCGATGATAACCAAACCCAATCCGGCATTGACTTAGATTCCGTAACACACATTTATACGACAGGCGGCGGCTATCGAATCAAATTATTTATTAACGACGGTTCTTCGGAAATTATGAAAATAATTCCGATACACGTTTCGCTCAAACCGGAGTTCAAAGATACAAAAAACGAATTGCCCGAAGGACAAACCGGTATTTGTCGCGGCGGGAAAGCCCAACTGTTAGGCAAAGCACATGCTTTGCAATGGAAAGACAAACCAAAATATGCTGTGGAATACAATCCGGCAAAAGAAATCTCGAACTTAAAAGTCGATACCTTTTCCCTTTTTTTCGATGAATTTGCCGAAAACGCTGTTTTTTCGGACGGAAACATCGATTCGGTAGGCTTCGTTGCAGAACATTCGGATATGGGAAGTATCGAAATTAAATTGATTTGCCCAAACAATCAATCGGCGGTTTTAAAAAATTTTTCGGCAACAAATCATGCTTTTCTCGGCGAACCGACTGATGATGAAGCTCATCTCGAAATAATCGGCAACGGATTTCAGTATTATTGGAGCACCGGGGCACTTGCCGGCTCGATGAACAATGTTGCTCAGCCGACCATTACCGCCGCAGCATACGCTCCCGACGGTTTGATGTCCGATTTGAATAATTGCCCAATGAACGGACTATGGAAACTTGTGGTATCCGATAATTCTCCTGCGGATAACGGATATACTTTTTCGTGGCAAATTCTGTTCGCAAAATCTGTTTTGCCTGATGTTTGGACTTTTCGCGATACTTTGGTCGATTATTATCAAAAAGAAACTCTTTATTTGGCTTCACTTTGGGAATCGGAACAAACAATCGGCTCAACATCGCTGATTTCGGAAGGCGATACAATTCTCTACGGAACAGCCACAGGACGACCTATCGTTACATCGGATTTTAAATATAACACAGTAAACAGTCGGGGCTGCCCGTTTGACACAACAGTGGTTGTTAAAGTTGAACGTGTTCAAATCAGCGTCCTTCCCGAATCTTTGACCATTGCCGAAAATGATACCTTATCGGCTTCAATCACAGAAGGGACAGTCTCGTGGGGGAATTCCTACATTTGGAATTTCGGAGATATGACCGGCAACGAAACAACGGAATCCGTTTCACATTCGTACATTAAAAAAGGAAAATACAAGATTATCGTGGTAGTGAAAGATGCCAATGAATGCTCCGATACCGACACGGCAGAGATTACCGTAATCCTCGAACCCACCGAACTCGAAATGACTTTCAACTGCTTTACTCCCAACGGCGATGGACAAAACGACAATTTTATCGTTGGTAAAGCAAAAGGCATGGTGCAATTCAATTTCTATATTTTCAACGAATGGGGGCAAAAGATGTATGAGACAAATTCGGTCGATGAAGCTACAAAAACAGGTTGGGACGGACGTGTACCGCTTACAAAAATGAAAGCTTCACCCGGTATTTATTATTATTACATTCAAACTCTTGGGAAAGACGGTACAAAGACTAAAAATAAGGGAACTTTGCAGTTGTTTCGGTAAATTTGTGAGAATTTGAAAATGTGGTGATGTGGTGATGTGGAAATTTGAAAATTTGTGAATTTGAAAATGTAAAAATACGGTATTTACCGTCACCCGGATTTGTTTATTGTCATTCCTAATTCCAAATTCAATGTCGTTAAATTAACATTAAGCACTTCGACAAGCTCAGTGTTCGTTCATAGTGAAGGTTCCTAAATTAGTGGGGAGTTGAGATTATAGAAACGTTAAAGCCCATTTAAAAAAAGACGAACACTATCGCCCCGAAATATCTACACTCTGAAATAACATCAA
>DYMH01000190.1 GCA_020721645.1 Draconibacterium orientale | reverse complement strand
ATAATCAGTGTTTTCTGCAAAAATAAATATTATTTATGTAATTAAGTCTAATTTTATTAATGACGAAGATGTATATCAACAAATCAAACAAGATTTATTGCTTGACATCATTGCCGACCAAACTGAAAGGCAAAAAAAAATAAAAAAGGCTGAGGCTGCCGTCCTGAAACAAATCAGAAGCAAAGCCGGCAAATGGTACGACATGGATGCAGTGCTTGTAAATATTAAGCAATGGGTTGATACAAAGCTATACGCAGTCGGTGAATCTGTATATGATGACGGTATAATTTATAATTGCACCGTTGCAAATACAAATATGAAGCCTTCGGTAAACGCAACGGAGTGGCTTCCGACAGACCCGAGACACGATTTGCTCGTAATGTACGTCTGTGATATGATTCTCTACCATTTGCACAGCTCGGTCAATTCCCGGAAAATTCCGGATATAAGAAAAGAGCGTTACAAGGAAGCTGTCGGCTGGCTCGAAATGGTGGCAGACCGTACCGAAAGTCCCGATTTTACCGAAGCCGACACGGACAGCGAACTCGTAATTTGGGGCAGTAACGAAAAACAGGAAAATTATTATTAAACCGTATTTAAAATGGATTTAAAAAGTAAAATAATATCGTGGTTTATAACCTCCGCTCCCGAGGTGAATACAAATACATACCAAGCCGCAAAGAATACGGGTGCATTGCCGTCCGAATTAATTATTCCGACTGCCGTCAATAACAGCCGAAAATATAAATTAACGGATTGGATAACCGCCGTGGCGTCTGCCACAAATGCCGACAATCCCAACCGAAAATTATTATATGATTTATACGACCGTGTGATGCTCGACCTCGACATTACAAGTACACTTAGCAGTCGTATGGAGCCTGTGTGGCGGGCAAAGTTCAGAATAGTCGGAGAGAAAAACAAACAAATCAATCCGGATTTATACCCAATTTTTGATATGAATTGGTTTGAAGACTTCATAAAATATGCAGTAGAAAGAGTGTTCTACGGATATTCGCTTGCCGAGCTTGAAAATTTTCGTGATTTACCCAACGCCTCACTTAATTTGATTCTGCGACAAAATGTTGACCCGGTTCACTCTTTAATAAAAATTAATCCCGCGGATTCTGCCGGCTATTCTTACACCGATGTATTAAAACCTTATTACATCGGAATCGGGAACCCGAGTGACCTCGGATTGCTGTATAAAATTACTCCCGTTTGGCTCGCCAAAAATTACGCAATGGGCATGTGGGCGGAATATAACGAAAAAATGGTTATTCCGTTCCGAACCGTAAGAACTCCGAGCCGCGATAAAAAACGCCATCAGTTACTCGGACAAATTTTACAGGAAATGGGCAGTGCCGGTTGGGCTGTTCTGAACGATGAAGAAAAATTTGAACTTTTGGAAATTTCGGGCAAAAACGCTTATCAGGCATTCGAAGCTTTGATTAACCGTATAGACAATTCAATTATAACCGCAGTTCTCGGACAAACGGCAACAACAAAAAACGATAATTCCGGAACATACGGGAGCTTAAAAATACTTCAAGAGGTTGCTCAAAACAGGCACGAAAGCGATAAGGCATTCATAAAACGCCTTGTCAATACAGAGTTGGTTCCGAGATTGATTCAATTCGGGCAAAAATTAACCGGTTTCATTTTCGACTGGGACGACACCATTGAATTGACAACAGGTGAAAAAGTTGATTTAATAAATAAATTAAATCTCAATTATTCGGTTGACCCGAAATATGTGACCGAACAAACCGGCATTCCGGTAACCGCAAAGCAAACAATTAAAATTACCGCCGATGGCAGTCAAAAAAAAAATCTGAAAACGAAGGTATATTTTCGAGAATAAGAAACTTTTACAGCGGGACGGACGTTAATCTGCAACGTTTTGAAAAAGCCGAATGGTTTAGAATTTCAAACGATGCCGAATCGGACCGCATTCTTAAACTCATTCACGAAGAAAAATTAACAAAAGGAATGTTAGACGCAGAAAGTTATCTGCGTATCGCGAACAATCTTTTTTCACAGGTTACAAAAGGATTCGGAGAGAGCTTGAAAAATATCAAATTCGATAACACCGATGCGAACTTGATTCAATACATGCGAGGGAATATCTTTAAATTTTCGGCAGCGAAAAACGAAAAGCAATTTAGAGAAATCAGCTCAAAACTTTATGACGAAAACGGAAAAATAAAATCTTTTCAAAAATTTAAAGACGATGTAACGGCGATGTAACGGCGATGTAACGGCGATGTAACGGCGATATATAACGATTATAACCGTAATTGGTTAAGCACCGAATATACCACGGCGTTGGCACAATCGCAAAGTGCAAAAATATTTGCCGATGCGTGGAAAACAAAAGATTTATACGATTTACAATACGTAACGGCTGCCGACGAACGGGTACGAAAAGATCATAAAGCGTGGAACGGAATTACAAGACCGGTTGACGACGGGTTTTGGAATAAATATCTGCCTCCGAACGGGTGGCGATGCCGCTGTAAAGTCAGAAAAGTTGCGAAAGGAACTCCGAACACGCCCGTGGAAAAATTAAAGGGACTGCCGAAACCGGAAAAAGGATTTGCTTATAATTCCGGTGCAAAAAAAATGATTTTCGATGAAAACTCGCACCCTTATTTTGCCGATTTCGATGAAAACAATCTAACCGCCGTAAATCATTACGGAATGAGAACCGTTGAAAATATTTACAAAAAAACCGAAAACCTGTCGGCACGAAATAGTGAATGGACACAAGAGCAGTTCAAAACGGAGTGGGAAAAACTGTCAAAAGAGGCAAATTTGAAAGACAACCCGAACAGTTTTATTCTTGAAACCGTATTGAAAGACAAGTTATTATTCGACAATGATTTATTTGAAAAAATAACAGGAAAAAAAGCAACCGAAGCGCGTTGGGCATTAGCCTCAAACTTGAAAGATATTGTTACCAATCCCGACGAGGTTTGGAGCGGATATAATAAGACAAGCAATTATGACGGTTACATTTTGACTTACATCAAATATTATCAAGATAAAATGATTGTTGTTGTGTGTAACCTCGGCGGAGATGAAGTTATAAAAGTCAGTTCTTTTTATGAGGTTAAAAGAACAAGTATTGATGCCTTGCGAAAAGGAATATTGATGCACCGTAAATAAAAAAACTTGTACTGTGTCGCATCGTCAGCGCTTTTCAGACGCGTGCTGAGTCCCGTACAAGTTCTTTAAAGTACAAATATACAAAATAATTCAAACAAAAGCAAATGCCGAGTCCGAAAAGATTAGAATTTCCCGATTTCGCGGGCATGCAAGAGGGTTGGAAATTGTATTTGAAGGAGATGCCGACGGTGATCGGCGAGACCGCCGTCAATTTCTTTAAAGACAGTTTCAACCGGCAGGGCTTTATTGATAAAAGTTTTGAGCGTTGGACACCGCGAAAAGATAAATTGCAACACAAAATATTAATGAAATCGCTGTATTTGCAAAACAGTATTCAAGTTGTGGAAGCAAATTATCAGCGGGTGGTTGTTGCACCGGTTCTCGGAACTCGGCACGATTATGCAAAGATTCATAACGAAGGCGGAACGGTTTCGATTCCGATAACCGCCAAAAGCAAAAAGTTTTTTTGGTATATGTTCAAAAAAACAAACGACGGAAAATGGAAGGCAATGGCTTTGACAAAAAAAACAACGTTACAAATAACGATTCCGAAAAGACAATTTATCGGAAACAGCGAGTTTTTAATGAAACGCCTCGAAATGAGCAATAAAATTACAATCAATAAGATAATTGAAAAACATTTTAAATAACAATTAAATGCAAGTTCTAAGCGATTTATACAAAGGTTTTGCCCAAAAGATACTTGACAATATTCCGGATATAATCAGCATTGATATATGGAACGGACAAACAGAACCATTTTTCGGGGAGGAAAATCAGTTGCCGCTGCCGTCTGTTTTTATTGATATGCGGGCAACCGAAATTCAAACCATCGGCGAAAATCTGCAAGACCTCACAATGCGAGTAACCTTTCACGTTGCAACCGACAGCTTACAAGATACCCGAATTTCCCGAAACAAAGATTATACGATAAGCAAAATTCACGAACTCACATCGGCTTTGCATGTACTTTTTCAAGGTTACAGAGGCGAATTTTTTCAAGGCACAATGATGCGTAAAGCAATATATCCCTATGAAGCAGCTACGAACATTTTGCAAATTGCTCAGGAATACGAATTTCATGTTATCGATGACAGCTCCGAACGCATTTATGATGAAGTGAATTTCGTGGAAATATCATTGGAAACAGGCGAAAAACCCGTTACAATCGGTAACGATTTTCAAATTGATTTATAAACATTAAACTATATAAAATGACCATTGATTTCAGAAACTTCTTTGAAAATCCGTCAATACTCTCGGCGGTTATTGTCGTACTTTTTATTGTCGGCAATGTTCTTATTGCCTATCTTAACAATAAAAATAACCGCAAAACCCGCGATGACAACAAAGAGCGCGGCGATTCCATTGTAGATGCTCTCAACAAGCAATCAAATTTGCTTCAAATATTGGTTGATAAGGAAATAAACAGGCTGAACAGACAATCTGCCGAAGAGATAATTTCGGCAACCATGCACGAAGCCGAAAATACGGTAAAAGATGAAATTATGCGTATTTTCCAACAAAATCACAGGCTCGAAAAACGCCGCCAAGTACTTATACAAAAAGGGCTGAAATCATTGATTGATACAATTTACGATGGTTCGATTAATACACTCAAAAGCCTTGCCTATAAAGAAAAAAACCTTGCCGAGCATCTTACCGACTTCGACAAAGAAAAATTTTTAGACGGTTTACTCGAACATATTTTCAACAAATCCGAAAACGACAGTCAAGACCTTGCAGACACGCTCTACTATATTCGCACTTATTTCACTACCATCATTACAAACGCCAAGTCATATTACTCTAACCTTTAAAAAAATGAGCACATTCCAAAAATTATATTAAACCGAATAATTAAGATTACATAAATTTACAATAAATTCATTA
>DYMH01000047.1 GCA_020721645.1 Draconibacterium orientale | reverse complement strand
CACATCATCACATCATCACATCATCACATCATCACATCATCACATCATCACATCAACACATCATCACATCATCACATCATCACATCATCACATCATCACATCATCACATCATCACATCAATAAATGTTATACTATCTTTTTAAATATTTAGAGCAATTTCATTTTCCCGGTGCGGGTTTGTTCAATTACATCTCCTTTCGGGCAGCAGCTGCGGCATTAACTTCGCTTTTGTTTGCCTTGATATACGGGAAACGTATTATTCGGCTTTTACAAAAAAAACAAATCGGCGAAACGGTTCGCGACCTTGGCTTAGAAGGTCAATACGCAAAAACCGGCACGCCCACAATGGGAGGATTGATTATTATCGGAGCCATTTTGATTCCGACTTTGTTGTTTGCCAAATTTGATAATATTTATGTGGTTCTGATGCTTATAACAACCGTTTGGCTTGGTGCCATTGGTTTTGCCGATGATTACATCAAAGTATTTAAAAAAAATAAAGAAGGACTTTCAGGAAGAATAAAAATCTACGGACAAGTGAGTCTGGGCTTAATTGTAGGAATTACCTTTTATGCAAATGATAACATTCAAATTCGCGAAAATCCGCAGGCAACTGTTTTGTGCGAAACGCCGGTAACACAGCATGAAATCGTTCTCACAGATGTCGATAAACCCTTGAAAACAACCATTCCGTTCGTAAAAGACAATCAATTTAATTATGCGTGGCTGGTAGGTTTTGCCGGGAAAAACGCCCAAAAATGGGCATGGATTGTGTTTATTGCTTTGGTGATTTTCATTATCACAGCAGTGTCTAACGGAACCAACATGACCGACGGGCTCGATGGATTGGCAACCGGAACCTCAGCCATTGCCGGAACAACGCTCGGAATTTTTGCCTATGTTTCAGGTAACTTAATATTTGCCGATTATTTAAACATCATGTACATTCCAAATATTGGCGAATTGGTGATTTTTGCAAGTGCTTTTATCGGTGCCACGGTCGGTTTTTTATGGTTCAATTCCTATCCGGCTCAGGTATTTATGGGCGATACTGGAAGTTTGGCTTTGGGCGGAATTATTGCCGTTTTTGCCATTTTAGTGCGTAAAGAACTTTTAATTCCGTTGCTGGGTGCAATATTTTTGGTCGAAAATTTATCGGTTGTCATGCAAGTTGGATATTTTAAATATACGAAAAAAAGATTTGGCGAAGGGCGACGAATCTTCCTGATGGCGCCTTTGCATCATCACTTTCAGAAAAAAGGATATCCCGAAGCTAAAATTGTAACACGATTTTGGATTGTCGGTATCCTTTTGGCTATATTAACAATTATCACCTTAAAAACCAGATAACAGTGAGTCTGAGAATCGTAATATTAGGCGGCGGCGAAAGCGGAACAGGTGCAGCAGTGTTAGCAAAAAAACACGGCTTCGATGTTTTTGTTTCCGATTTGGGCGAAATAAAAGAAAAATATATCACTCTTTTAAATAAATATCAGATTGATTTTGAACAAAAAAAGCATTCCGAAAATTTGATTTTAAATGCCGATGAAGTGATAAAAAGCCCGGGAATACCGTTAGATGCTCCGATTATCAAACAAATTGCCGAAAAACAAATTCCTGTGATTGATGAAATTGAATTTGCAGGTCGATATTGCAAAGCGAAAACCATTTGCATCACGGGAAGCAACGGAAAAACAACAACAACCTTGCTCACATATCATATTTTGAAAAATGCAGGATTAAACGTTGGTTTGGCGGGCAACGTAGGCAAGAGTTTTGCTTTGCAAGTTGCCGAAGAAAATTTCGAGTGGTTTGTGATTGAACTCAGCAGTTTTCAATTGGACGGAATGTTCGATTTTAAGGCTGATATTGCTGTATTACTGAATATTACACCCGACCATTTGAATCGCTATAACAATGAATTTCAAAATTATATCGACTCCAAATTTCGTATCATACAAAACCTGACAGAAAACGATTCGTTCGTTTATTGTTTCGATGATGAAGTTACGACCAATGAATTGAAAAACAAAGAAATATCAGCAAAGATGCTTCCTTTTTCGGTAAACAAAACTTTTGAAGAAGGCGGATTTTTAACAGAAAATATTTTACATATCAAACTCGCAAACAACGATTTTACCATGAGTATAGAAGAATTAGCTTTACAAGGCATTCATAATCAATACAATTCGATGGCAGCCGGCATTTCGTCGAAATTAGCAGATATTCGCAGCGAAAAATTACGCGAAAGTTTCAAAAGTTTTAAAGGCGTGGAGCACAGGCTCGAAAAATTTTTGAAAGTGAAAGATGTTGAGTACATTAACGATTCCAAAGCTACGAATATCAATTCGACTTGGTATGCTTTGCAAAGCATGAAAACGCAGGTGATTTGGATAGTCGGCGGGATAGACAAAGGCAATGATTACGGTATGTTGAAAGATTTGGTGCGAAAGAAAGTAAAAGCAATAATCAGCTTGGGGGTCGATAATTCAAAGATTCACGAAGAATATATTGGAATTGTTCCGATTTACGATACACAATCGATGGATTTGGCTGTTCAAACAGCATATCGTTTGGCAGAAGAAGGCGATACCGTTTTGTTGTCGCCGGCTTGTGCAAGTTTCGATTTATTTAAGAATTACGAAGACAGAGGGCAGAAATTTAAAGACTCGGTACGCTCATTATAAAATAATTGCCGGTAGAAACGACTAATAACGAAGAAATGTTATCAAAATACAAAAATATTTTCAAAGGCGACCGTACACTGTGGAATACCATATTTGTGCTCGGCGGCTTGTCGATAGTTGCCGTTTACAGTGCTTCCGGAGCTTTGGCATATCACGGGCAGGGCGGCGATACGAGTTATTTTCTGTTCCGGCAAATCCTATTTATCGGTTTGGGGCTTATTGGTGCTTTGGTTTTTCAATTTGTTCCTTACAAATTTTACTTTAAATATGCTCCATGGATTTATGTATTTTCAATCCTACTTGTGATACTCACCTTTGTTGTCGGCAAAACAATAAACGGAGCCACCCGTTGGCTCGAAATTCCGATAGTGCATATCGATTTTCAGCCTTCCGAATTTGCCAAAATAGCCATCATTATTTTCGTTGCCCGAATCCTCTCTGTGAATCAGGACGATGAACAAAACATGAAAAAAGCCATACTCGGTATCTTAATTTTAACTTCAATTATGCTGGCTTTTCTGATTAAATCCGGTTTTTCGACCACCGTATTAATTGGTGTCAATGTTTTTGTTTTACTGATATTGGGCAGAGTTCATTGGAAATATATCTTTGGGTTAATCGCAATCGCTGTTCTTCTTCTTATATTGGCAATTACAGTGCTCGAAAACACAAGCAAAGACAGCCGATTGTCGGTTTGGAAAGGGCGTTGGGAAGATTTTAAAACCCATAAAGACAGCTACCAAGCCGAACAGGCTAAAATTGCAATCGTAACGGGCGGTGTTGTAGGCAAGGGACCCGGCAACAGTGTGCAACGCAATGTTTTATCACAATCAAATTCCGATTTTATTTTTGCGTCCATCGTTGAAGAATATGGCTGGATAGGTGCCGTGTCGATAATATCACTTTATCTCTGGATACTCTTTCGGGGGATTAATGCCGTACATTACGTAAAAAACACCTTTCCCGCACTTCTTGCTTTGGGATTGATATTCAGCATTGCAACTCAGGCTTTTTTAAATATGTTTGTTGCCGTGGGGCTGTTTCCTGTTACAGGGCAAACGCTGCCCTTTGTCAGTCAGGGAGGAACATCAAACATTATTACCGGAATCACTTTCGGAATCATTTTAAATATCAGTCGCGAAGCCGTTATCGAAATGAAAAAAAGTACGCCCGAAGAACACCCCATAACACAAGAAACTGTCTATGTCGAATAAACAAAAACATATCATCATCAGCGGCGGCGGAACAGGCGGACACCTCTTCCCTGCTTTGGCAATTGCACAGGCATTAAAATCGCTTGTGCCCGACATCAATATTCTGTTTGTGGGAGCAAAAGGGAAAATCGAAGAAAAGAAAGTGCCGGCAGCCGGTTTCAAAATCGAATTGTTGAACATTACCGGATTTCAACGAAAACTTAGTTTTCAGAACATCTTGTTTTTCTTTCGTTTGGCGGCAAGCCTGTTAAAATCACGTTGGATAATCAGCAAATTCAAGCCCGATGTTGTCGTAGGCGTAGGCGGCTATGCAAGCGGACCTTTGTTGAGGGTTGCTTCTTGGTACAAAATACCAAGTTTGATACAGGAGCAAAATTCGTTTCCCGGCATCACCAATCGGCTTTTGGCAGGCAAAGTGGATAAAATTTGCGTTGCCTACGATGGTACCGAACGTTTTTTTGCCCCCGAAAAAATTATAAAAACCGGAAATCCGGTTCGCGAAAACATTCTAAACAACACAGTTACACGCGAAGAGGCAGCAACGTATTTTGGATTGGATTCGGCAAAAAAAACCATCCTTTGTTTGGGCGGAAGCGGCGGAGCCCGAACAATTAACGAAAGCATTATTAAAAATCTAAAAACCATTGTCGAATCGGGCGTTCAATTGATTTGGCAAACCGGAAATGTGTATCTTGAGAAATCGAAAATCGAAGCTGATAAAATTTTATGCAAACGCATTAAAGTCTTCGATTTCATTACACCTATGGATTTGGCATATAAACTCGCCGATGTCGTTATCACACGTGCCGGAGCGGCTACCATTTCAGAATTATGTTTGATAGGTAAGCCCGCTGTTTTAGTTCCTTCGCCAAATGTTGCCGAAGACCACCAAACTAAAAATGCCGATGCACTGGTTTCAAAACATGCAGCTTTGTCGGTAAAGGATATCGATGCAATTGAGCATTTAATCCCCGTAAGTTTAAATTTAATTTCGGATAATGCTCAGTGCGAAATATTCGCCGAAAATATTAAAAAATTAGCTTTACCAAATTCATCAAAAATAATTGCATCAGAGATACTTAAATTAATAAAAAGTTAATTATATTTGACAAATTTTATATTTATTTATAAATTTTTTTAAATAATACCCGAAAAAATGAAAACAATTCAAATAATATTTTTAGTTTTTGTTTCGTATATGCTGTTTCAGGCAAACTCTTGTAATACAATAAAAGAGAACGATTTAAATGCCGAAGTTGCCAAATTGGGAGTGAGCATAACTGATAACGGAGTTCAGGATATTCGGAATATCCAAAATCTCGATCGCTATTTCAAATTCAATCGCCGTTATGCCGGAATACTCAGTTCTCATTCCAACGATTCGATTGTATCTGCCGACTCTTCGAGCAAATCCACAAAAGAACTGCTTGCTTCGATGGTGGCTTTGAATAAAGTGTATCAATCCTATTTTATGTTTGCCGATAAAGGAATTTTGCCCGAAGAGACAAAATTTGCTGAAAACATAAAAGCAGCTGTCGAAATAATGGAAGTTATTTTGCCTACCGAAAAA
Source organism: Draconibacterium orientale (assembly GCA_020721645.1). GTDB lineage: Bacteria > Bacteroidota > Bacteroidia > Bacteroidales > JAADGE01 > DYMH01. The sequence goes on along the minus strand of DYMH01000047.1, from coordinate 17,633 downwards.
GACGAACTCAAAAAAATAAAAGATGCCGCCGGCTCTCGACGTTTCAACGAAAAAACAGTGATGTTCCATGTCAATTCTTTATTTCTCAAATATTTTGAAACCGAATTTGCAATTCAAAATCAAAAATTTGCAGGTTACGAAACCCAATATGAAAATCAAATACAACGTGTTCCCGAAACAGCATTCGACCCACAAAAATTATCTGTTTCGATTAAAGAACCGGTTAAAGGCGATATTTTGTTGGTCGAAGTTTACAAATTGCAATTAATCAACGAAGCATCGAATAAAGTAGAAGATATGAATCATTCTTTGGATTTGGCAATCGATGCTTTAACTGCATTAAACCGAATGCACGCCGAATTTATGAAGAAAAAACCCGACCGAAATGTCGTCGAAAATATGATAATACGTACCCAAAATATCTATCCGGCAATTGAGTTAAAAGTGAAAAACTAAAAACGAAGAACTAATATCTAAATACTTAATTTACAATAATTCAATTTTGTGAAACCATTCGAGAACATCAAAGCAGTTTATTTAATAGGTATCGGAGGTATCGGCATGAGTGCTTTGGCACGATTTTTCCGCCTCATCGGCAAGGAGACAGCCGGCTACGACCGCCTGCCTTCGCCCATAACCGATGATTTGGCATTAATCGGTATTAAAATCCATTTCGATGATGACATTAATCTCATTCCGTCTTCGATTCTGTCGGCAGCAAAAAATGAAATTGCAGTAATTTATACGCCTGCCGTTCCCGTTTCACATTCCGAATTGAATTTTTTCAAAAATCAAGGCTATATTTTGCTCAAACGTGCCGAGGCTCTCGGATATATTTGTTCTGAATATCAAACCATTGCCATTGCCGGAACGCACGGAAAAACCACCGTTTCCGGCATGACGGCTCATATCCTGAATCAATCCGAAAAAGGAACTAACGCCTTTTTGGGAGGTATCGCCAAGAATTTTAATTCCAATTTGCTTGTCAACAAAAATGCCGAAATTTGTGTAGCGGAAGCCGATGAATTTGACCGTTCGTTTCTGCAACTTTTTCCGCAAACCGCCGTTGTAACTTCCACAGATGCCGACCATCTGGATATTTATACCGATTTGAATGATATAAAAAGTACATTTTCTAAATTTATTTCACAAATAAAGCCCGAAGGAACATTAATTATAAAAAAAGGAATCGTGCTCGATGAAAAGAATTTTCCTTCCAAAAACTTTCGATATTCTGTCGAATCCCAAGCCGATTTTTATGCCCAAAACATCGAAACCGATGCTCATAAAAGTCGATTCGATTTCGTATATCCCGAAGGGAAAATTCAAAATATCACACTTGGCGTTTCGGGGCGGGTAAATATCGAAAATGCTGTTGCTTCGGCATCTGTTGGTATCATTCACGGTATCGAACCCGACAAAATCAAAGAAGCACTCGAAACATTTTCCGGCGTTCGCAGGCGTTTCGATTATATTTTCAAATCCGAAAAACAGGTATATATCGACGATTATGCACATCACCCCGAAGAATTAAGGGCTTTTATCAGTTCGGTGCGAGAAATGTATCCCGGAAAACGGATTTTGGGAATTTTTCAACCGCATTTATTTTCCAGAACCCGCGATTTTGCAACAAAATTTGCCGAAAGTCTCGATTTATTAGATGCTTTGATATTATCCGAAATCTATCCTGCACGCGAAGAGCCCATTACGGGTGTTACATCGGATATTATTTTTTCGCAATGCCTCTTAAAAGACAAACACTTGTGCCAAAGCAGCGAAATTATCGACTTGCTTAAAAATTTAAAATTCGATGTTGTTTTGACAATGGGTGCAGGCGATATCGAGAAATTTAGAAATCCGATAAAACAAATTATGGAAAAATAACAAAAAAGCAGAGACAACAAATCGAAATAAAATTTATCTCAAAGTAAAAAAATCATTCCGAAAAAAAATGGATTTTATAAAAAAAATAAATATCAACAAAAAATGGCTTATTCGTATTGCAGCCATTGGTTTGCCTCTACTTGTCATCATACTTTTAGCTTATGGCAGCCAACGTTTGGAATGTCGCGAAATTAAAGTGAAATTTACGAACAGCGAACAAAGCAATTTTTTAGATGCCGAAAAAATTAAAGCAGTCATTTATAAAATATATCCTAAAATTCAATATACGAAAATGAAAGATATCAAGGCTGATGTTTTGGAGCAGGCAATCAATAAAATGTCGAGTGTGGAACATGCCGATGTCTATAAAAATATTGAAGGAACCATTACGGTTTCCGTAAAACAAAGAGAGGCTGCCGTTCGGATTTTCGATAAAAATAATAAAAGTTATTACATTGATAAAAATGGTTTTTTGTTTCCCATTTCCATAAATTTTACACCTCCGGCAATTGTTGCCTCCGGAAATATCGAAAAATTTAAAAAACGGGTTACCAATGTGCTCGAAGATTCGGTAAAAGTGCCGGTTTTGAATCAAATTTTACAATTGTCGCTGTATATTGCAAAAGATAAGTTTTGGAATGCTCAAATAGAACAGATTTATGTAAACGAAAAAAAAGAATTTGAGCTCGTTCCGCGTGTCGGCGGACACATTATTTTGCTGGGGAATTTAGAAAATATCGACCTGAAATTTAAACGCCTGAAATATTTTTATCAATCCGTACTCAATGAACAGGGTTGGAATAAATACAATTATATCAATCTGAAATACGAAAATCAAATTGTGTGTACAAAAAGCACATAAAGCCGAAATTAAAAAAAAAAACTCAAACAAACTTAATTCAACAAAATAAAAAAAACATAAAAAAATTACATCACTAAAAATCGGATACCCCTAAGTCCGGAATCAAATTTTAGGTTTTAGTCTCACATAAAAACTAAAAAACAATGAATCACGAAGAAAAATTTACCGAACACACAATCCAAGACCTTATTACCGCAATCGACATCGGCACAACAAAAATTGTAGCCATTGTCGGACGTAAAGAACACGGCGGTAAAATCAGAATTTTAGGAACCGGCAGCGTTCCCACGCCCGAAGACAGTGTCAAACGCGGCAGTGTCTCGAACATTGAAGATGTATCGAGAGCTATTAAAGAATCGGTTGAAAAAGCTGAAAAAAAATCGGGTATCAAGTTTCAAAGTGCTTATATCGGAATCGCAGGTCAGCATATTTCGAGCCTGAGAAACAGTCATTCAAAACTTATTACCTCAAAAGACTCCGAAATTTTTGCTTCCGACATCGACAGTCTGATAGCGGATATGTATCGAATTTCGTTGGAACCGGGGCAGGAAATTATTCATGTCGTACCGCAAAGCTATACGGTTGATAATGAATCCGGGGTGTCGAAACCAGTAGGAATGTTCGGCAAAAAATTGCTTGGCAATTTCCACATTGTTATCGGCGAAACAATGTCGGTAAAAAATATCGAACGTTGTGTGAACAGAGCTGATATCCAGGTAAGTGGGTTAGTTTTGGAGCCAATGGCTTCATCTGCGGCAGTTTTAACAAAAGACGAAAAAGATGCCGGCGTGGCTTTGGTCGATATTGGTGGAGGAACTACGGATATTGCGATTTATTACGAAGGAATTTTACAGCATACTGCCGTATTACCTTTCGGAGGCAATGTAGTAACTTCTGATATAAAATCGGGGTTCACTATTTTACAGCGTCATGCCGAAGAATTAAAAATAAAATTTGGATATTCCTTGGCAGAATTTGCACCAAAAAATCATTTAGCTGTTATACCCGGAATCAGCGGGCGGGAACCCAAAGAAATTCAGGTTAAATTTTTGGCTGAAATAATTCAGGCACGAATGGAAGAAATTATCGACCAAATAATTTACGAAATCGATAATTCGGGTTTCGGACACAAATTAGGAGCAGGTATCGCAATCACCGGCGGCGGTTCGTTGTTGCGAAATTTACCGACTCTGATGAAATATAAAACCGGATTAGACGTTCGCACGGCATCTCCGATTAACTATCTGGCTTCCGATTCGCTGGAAGAAATTAAAAGCCCGAAATATTCGACTGCCGTTGGACTTTTACTCGAAGGCAGCAGAATGAACGAGCGAAATCCGCTTCCGATTCAAAATGCCGTTAAACCTGAAACGGCTCCCGAAAAACCGGCAGAAAACGAAAAAACAAAAGATTCCGATAACTCCGATAACACCAAAAACACAAGCAGTGAATCGGGAAAAGGCAGAATCGGAGATTTCTTTGATACGTTGTTTGGCAGCAAAGACACAGATTTATAGCCGAACAGAGTTCTAAAAATACTAAAAATGCGTTATAATATAATTATCAACGATTTCTTTTTAAACTGATTAACAACTAAATTGTTCTGTTCACAGAATTTGATTTTGGAAAATAAGATTAATCAAAAATTAACTATTAATAAAAAAGACTATGGAAGACTTGTTGCCTTTTGAAATACCCGTCAATAAATCCTCGATTATCAAAGTATTGGGAGTCGGAGGCGGCGGAAGTAATGCTGTGAATCACATGTTCCGACAAGGAATAACGGGTGTGGATTTTATTGTTTGCAACACCGACCAACAGGCTCTAAACAACAGTCCGGTGCCCATTCGCATTCAACTCGGAATGACCCTCACCGAGGGGCTTGGAGCCGGAAATCAACCCAATCGGGGGAAAGAGGCTGCGATTGAAAGTATGGAAATGATTCGCAGCGAATTAGCAAGCAATACCAAAATGGTTTTCATCACCGCCGGAATGGGCGGCGGCACCGGAACCGGAGCAGCTCCCGTAATTGCTTCAATCGCAAAAGAATTAGAGATTTTAACGGTTGGCATTGTTACAATACCTTTCCGTTTTGAAGGACAAAAACGTATCAATCAAGCCGCCGAAGGCATTCGCGAAATGAGCAAATACGTTGATTCCTTACTCATTGTAAACAACGAAAAGCTGCGTGAAATGTTCGGAAATCTCGAAGAGCATATCGCTTTTGGTAAAGCCGATGACGTTTTAACGACTGCCGCCAAAGGAATCGCCGAAATTATTACCAAAGAAGGACATATCAACGTGGATTTTGCCGATGTTCGCACGGTAATGAAAAACAGCGGTGTTGCACTCATGGGCTCTTCGGAAGCAGAAGGCGATAATCGTGCCGAAACAGCTGTGAAAGCGGCTTTAAGTTCCCCATTACTCAATAATAACGAAATTGTCGGTGCCAAAAATATCCTTCTCAACATTACTTCCGGCACTAAATCCGCAACAATGGACGAAATCGGCTTCATTAACGATTATGTTCAAGATGCAGCCGGCAATAATGCCGATTTAATCTGGGGAAGCTCCCGCGACCAAAGTTTAGGAAACAAAATCGCCGTTACCATTATTGCTACCGGTTTTGCAACACAGGATATTCCTGAGATATATACAGAAACCGATAAAAAAACCGTCTTTAAAATTGCCGAAGAAGAAAAATCGCAACTCATTGAAGATGAAATACCTTTCGAAATAACAAATGGTACAAATGAAACTTCTCAATTGGAAGATTTAGAAGATAACACCCGTTACGAATTTATCGACGACGAAAACGATGATTATTTCAAATACAGCAAAAATCCCGAAGATTACTCCGGGGAAGTGAAACTGAAAACAACTTCCGAAAGCAATACAAAATATTCCGACTTATCGGTTTCGCAAAATAGTGAGGTTGAAATCAAAGAAACAAACCGAAATCAGTACGCAAATCAATGGATTCGAAAAAAAACGGTTCCCGATTATTCAAAAAATGTTGAAGAACTTGAAAATCAACCGGCGTATATTCGTAAAGGTATTAATCTGGATTTGAATACCATACCGGAATCGAAAAATATTTCGCGTTTTACGCTTACCGGGAAAAATTTTGATAACCAATTGAGCGAAAATAATCCATATCTGCACGATAAAGTCGATTAATTTTGCCGATTACTTTGTGATTCGAAAAGAGAAGCTCGGTAACTTCTCTTTTTTTTATAATCGAACACCAAAATCATTTCCGAATATTCAATATCTTTGTGCAAAATATTTCTTATGATAATTGCAGTAGATTTCGACGGAACCATTGTAGAGCATCGGTATCCGAAAATAGGGAAAGAGATACTTTTTGCTTTTGCTACTCTGAATGAACTCCAAAAACAAGGACATCAGTTGATATTATGGACTTACAGAGCCGGAATCGAATTAGACCAAGCCGTAGAATTTTGTCGCCTCAACGGGATTGAGTTTTATGCCATCAACGAAAGCTATCCCGGCGAGCGTTTCGACAGCAAAACTGTTTCACGGAAAATTAATGCCGATATTTTCATCGACGACCGCAATATAGGAGGGTTTCCGGGGTGGAGCGAGATATGGAAAATGATGAACCAAAATTCGGCTATTTCTCTAAAAAATGAGAACAAAGAAAGCCATTTGAAAGCAAATTCCTTGTGGAAACGTTTCCGGATTTGGATAAAATCTTGAAACTATAATAAAAGTAGTTAGTAAATAGTAGTTAGTATTTAGAATAAGGCTGATAATGAGGCGATTGTATGTTGATGACGCACATTTATGAGCCAAGTATAGAAAGTATAAAATTTGTAAAGTGAAAAGCGTATATCGTTCATTTTCAATAATTTAGATAAAAACAGAGATTTGTGTTAAACTTCTTATTTTCAGTACGATAACTTTATAAACTTTCTACTTTATCACTTTTTAGACTGTACTCAAAAATAATCTCTAAAAAACATGACTGAACAACTGAAACACGAATGCGGTATTGTTTTACTCAGACTTCTGAAACCCTTAGAATTCTATAAAAACAAATACGGCAGCAATTTCTATGGCTTGCAAAAATTGTATTTATTGATGGAAAAACAACATAATCGCGGACAAGATGGTGCCGGCGTTGTGAGTATCAACCTTAACAATCCGCCCGGAAATACCTATATTTTTCGCGAACGCTCCAATAACGGACAACCAATAAAAGAAGTATTCGACAACATCAGAAAACGTTACGTACACGGCGAAAATAAACAAAACGAAACTCCCGAAACATTTCAGACAACCCCTTTTTTGGGCGAAGTGATGCTCGGGCATTTGCGATACGGCACTTTCGGGAAAAATGACATCGAAAACGTGCACCCGGTGATGAGGCAAAACAACTGGCGAAGCCGAAATTTGGTCTTAGCCGGAAATTTCAATCTGACAAATGTCGATGAATTAATTCAAAATCTCATAAACATTGGGCAGCATCCCAAAGATTATTCCGATACGGTTACCATGCTCGAAAATATCGGGCATTATCTCGATGAGGAAAATCAAGGACTTTTCGACCTATACAAAAAACGAGGCTATGCCAAAAAAGACATTTCACCTTTGATAGAAAAAAATTTAGACATTAAAAATATTCTCAAAGCTTCGAGCAAACACTGGGACGGCGGCTACGTAATAGCAGGTTTGATAGGGCATGGCGACGCTTTTGTTCTGCGCGACCCGGCAGGCATTCGACCGGCTTTTTACTACCGCGATGACGAAATTCTTGTTGTAACTTCCGAGCGACCTGTCATTCAAACAGTTTTTAATGTCGAGATACAAAATATCCGGGAAATAAAACCCGGACATGCCGTAATAATTAAGAAAAACGGCGAATTTTTCGAAGAATCAATTCACCAAGCCACACAAAGGCGTTCGTGTTCGTTCGAACGCATTTATTTTTCACGAGGTACGGATACCGATATTTACAGAGAACGCAAGAAACTCGGCGAACTCATTACGCCTGCAATTATCGAAACCATTGGAGGCGATATCGAAAATACCGTTTTCTCGTACATTCCGAATACGGCTGAAACTGCTTTTTACGGAATGATAAAAGCTGTTGAACATCATTTGATTCAACAAAAAAAAGACAAAATTCTGCAATGCGGCAACAACTTGTCCGATAAAGAATTAACCCGAATAATGGCAATGAGTCCGCGGGTCGAAAAAATTGCCGTAAAAGATGCCAAATTACGCACATTCATCACACAAGACGAAGACCGGAATGATTTGGTAGAACACGTTTACGACATCACCTACGGAACTATCGTTCCGCATGTCGATAATTTAGTGATTATCGATGATTCGATTGTTCGCGGAACGACACTCGAAAAAAGTGTAATTCGGATTTTAGACCGTTTGCACCCAAAACAAATTTTAATCGCTTCCTCTTCGCCGCAAATTCGATATCCCGATTGTTACGGAATTGATATGACCAAAATGGGCGAATTTATTGCTTTCAGAGCAGCTGTGGAGCTTTTGAAAGAATCCGGACGCATTTCGCTCCTCAACGATGTTTATAAAAAATGCAAAGAACAAATCAATTTGCCCAAAGAGCAGGTTATTAACTTTGTAAAAGAAATCTACCTTCCCTTCACCGACCCACAAATTTCCGATAAAATATCGCAAATGGTTACTTCCGAAAATATCGGAGCAAAAGTGAAAATCATTTTTCAAACCATAGACAATTTGCACAACGCATGCCCAAACGATATGGGAGATTGGTATTTTACGGGAAACTACCCAACTCCGGGAGGGAATAAAGTAGTAAATACAGCTTTTATCAATTATATGGAAGGCAAAACCGAACGTGCGTATTGAGCCGGAAACATGAAATAATTCAGGTGAAACCCAGAAAGCGAAAGCACTCCGAAGAGTGCTTTCTGTAACCTTTATTAACCTAAACTTTAAACTATGAAAAAAATTAACTCGGATGCTTCGAGAATTGCAGGATTTTCTCTTTTGCATAATACAAAGATATATCTTGTAAGTGTTAAGTAGTTTAAAAAAAACTTAAAGAACGTTAATTGCTCATATAAAATTACTAAACAATTAATTATGGGAACATTATTACTAAATACACCACAAAAAATACACTTTTTCGATATTCATACACACAAAAAGTGTGAATCGGAAAGTGTTTTCAGTATCAGGAATTATTTTCCCGAAAAATTAGAAGAAATCTCGCAAAATGAATACTATTCAGTCGGAATTCACCCTTGGAATATAAATCTAAACTTTTTGTTGGACGATTTTTATCGTTTGAAGGATTTTGTCTGCAAGCCCAATTTCATTGCTGTGGGCGAAATTGGCTTAGATAAACTTCACCCGTTTTTTGAACTTCAAAAAGATTTTTTTTCACAGCAGGCATCAATCGCACAACATTACAGTACACCAATCATCATTCATTGTGTAAAAGCTTTTAACGAGGTCTTTTCAATATTAAAAAAAATGAAAATTACGGTTCCCGTTATTTTTCATGGATACAACGGCAATTTGCAAACTACAAAATATTGTATCGAAAAAGGGTTCTATTTTTCACTCGGAAAAGATTTGTTTCGCGAAAACTCCAATGCCTGTTTATCGTTGTGGCATATTCCGCAACGTAGTCTGTTTTTTGAAACTGATGATTCTGACTATACAATTCAAGATATTTATGCCAAAGCCGCAGAATTATTGTATATGGATTTGGAAAAATTAAAGCAGCAAATTTCCGAAAATTTTAATCGGTGTTTTTCGACTTCTTTTTAATCAAAGCTTCGATTAAAAAAGAAAATCCAAGCGAAAAATGCACGTTTTCTTCACTGTATAAAGAAATATTTCGATACTCAACGTCAGATTTAGGATATCGGAAGCCGGCTGCAAATTCGACTTGCACTTTCTGAACCCCAACACGATAAAAGAAATTCAATCCAAAATTTTCGCCGATAAAATGTTTTTTCGATTCATAGGTCGAAGGCGAAATTTGCCAATCGACATCAACAATATTATATTCGTAATAAGCACTTAATCCGTAGGCATAATAAATCCACAAAGCATTTCTTTTTGTGATATAAATATTTTTTTTAGCGACATCCAATTGAAACGAAAATTGCTCAAAATTTGAATTTAATGTCGAAGAACCACTGTAATCAATATTATCGTAATATTTCGAGCGACCTTTCCCCCAACCGCCAAAACCATCGAAATAGATATTTCTGAAATGATTGAAATAACCGAGTTCTGTGCCTAAGAAATTATTACTTCTATCCAAATTACCGTTGTAATTTTGTTCGGACGAAAACAAATCTGAAATCATTTTTGAAGAATAATTTCCATTGATACCGAATGCAATATTTTCCATTGCCGCTACTTTAATATCTCCTTGAACCGAATGCGGCGTAACAGCTGCTTTCACACTCATCTCGCCCTGCTTGTCGAACAACGGAACAAAGGGTGCACGTGTTGCCATATTCGATACACACGATGAAAAAATAAAAGATATTGCTGATATAATGATACGGTTTTTAAACATTTTTTAAATTATTCGTTTCTAATTTTGATGCTTTACATCATCTTTTTGATACAGAGTTGATAAATTATAAATCAAATTTACCGAAACAATCCCATAACCCGGTTCAAACATACCCGAACTGCCAATTCCTTGTGATCCGGTTTCGGTTATAAATCCATTACACACTTCAAACTGAAATTTACGCCCGCCGGTTCGGAAAAAGATATTCGCTCCAATACGTTCATGCACATAATGTTCTGTAAAAATACCCGAACTTTGATAAGAGTCCGTCCACGAATTATCGATTTTATTATATTCGTATTTCAATGTAATTCCAAAAGCATTGTATCTTGTGCGGCCGCTTCTCGAAGGACTCAAAAATTTAAAAGCTGCATCACACTGTATATCAAATTGTTCCAAATCAGAATGCAGAACATTATTAATGTAACCATAAGCGTAATCCAAATTCTCTGTTGTTTTTGAATAGCCTTTCCCGTATCCGCCAAAAATATCGAAATATAAATGTTTGTAATGATTGAAATAACCGATTTCGCCGCCACCGAATTGATTTTTTCGAGTCTCGTAATCACCGCCTAAGTTATAGTTTTCGCCCAATTTGTGAGAAACATTGCCGTTTATTCCCACAGCGATATTTTCCATGACAGCATACTTCAAATCGCACTGTACCGAAGTCGGGCTGAGAGTTCCAACAATTTGGCTTTCGCCTTGCTTGTCGAACAGCGGAGCATACGAGGCTTTGGTCGCCAAATTCGAGATACACGATGAAAAAAATATCGGAACCAATAAAATCAGATAAATACGTTTCATAATTGTTGTTTTTTTAAATAATGCCGAATTTAATTGAAAATTCGGCATTATTCAAATTGACTAATTTGTTCTTTTACTGTTATATCCGATGGTTAATCCAAACCGAATTCCGGTGTTTGAAGGAATAACAAAAACATTTACCGGCAGATTGACTTTGCCAGATTTAAACGATTTGCCGACAGCAAAAATAAAACCCGATTGAAACGAAAGTTCGCCGCGACTGTCCACGCGTTCCTCAATTGGGAAATTTGTACCAATTTGGCTTTCAGATTCCAAATGCCATTCATTTGAAGCATCGTAATATCCTTTTGCTTTTTTTATTAATCCAAAAGTTGGTCCGATTGCCAATTCCCAACCACCGATATTGTCGCGAATACCATTGAGTAAGCTGATTGAAGGGATAAATAATTGTTGATCGACACCGGTTACTGTTGGAATAAATTCAACCAAAGCCTGAAAACGACCCGAATTAATATACTGAGCTTCAAATTGATAGCCGAACATAAACAATGTGGGATATTGTGCTCCGAAACCTCCGTAGATTTTTTTTGTGTGCATAATATCCCAAATTTCGCCGCTGAAATAGGTTACACCAAGCCGAGGTCCCGAAAGATTCAATCGGTCGATATTCGGGTTAATTGTTGCATTTTCGAGTTGTACTTTTTTTGTCAATCTGTCCATTTCGACAGAATTATTTTCCAAACCGTTCATTTCACGCAAAGTAATTCGTATCATCGCCTGTATTTCGTTCGGAAGAAACAAGAATTCTTTCACTTGTGTTTTTTCGGTTTCGGCATTATTGACATCAAATTGGCGGATTGTAACTAAAAGTGTCTGTCCTATTTTTTCGACACTTCCGCTGACGATTTTGTTCACATTGATTCCCTTTCCGAGTTCAATCAAGCACGATTTTCCAAAACAATTTTCGGCAGTCAAATTGTTCTTTTTCATAATGTCCTGAACATCGTATTTATCTGCAACTTGAAACAAATTCAGCTTTTCAATTTCAATTCGGGTGATATTTCCGAGTTCCGAAGGCGTGAGGTCGATTCCTTGCGAATCGAGGCTGAAAACAGCCAATGTTGGTTTGGATTGAGCGTGTGAGTTGATTGAGCTAAAACTCAAAATACTCATCAAGAATAATAAATTGAAGGTTTTAAAAATTAGATTTTTCATGACGATTTCTTTTTATGTTTGTAAATAATATAGAACTTTTATTACACTGATACAAAAATAGAGTGTTTCTCGTTGAAAAAATCGAAATTGTAACAGAATGCGGCTTTTATGTAACGGAATAGGTGTTTGACGTTACGCTTTGTAAAATCCTTAACACAACCATTTGTTGTTTAGAGAATTATTCGCTCTTTTTATTTCGCAAGCAATTGAAACGTAGTTCGATGATGGGGAGAAATGCCGTGTTCGGCAATCCCTAAACGGTGTGCTTTGGTTGGGTATCCTTTATTTTTATTCCAAAGATAGTATGGAAATTCTTGGTGTAATGCTTCCATATATTCATCGCGAAATGTTTTTGCAAGCACCGAAGCGGCTGCAATAGACAGATATTTTTCATCGCCTTTTACGATACAGGTATGCGAAATATTGGGATAATTTTTAAAACGATTCCCATCGATAATCAAATGTTTGGGTCGAATTTTAAGGGCATCGACAGCTTTGTGCATTGCGAGAATTGAGGCATTGAGGATATTTATTTTGTCGATTTCGCGATGGTCGACAAAAGCTACGGCATAAGCAAGGGCTTCTGTCAAAATAACATTTCGTAACAAATTCCGCTGTTTTTCTGTGAGTTGCTTGGAATCGTTGAGTATGGGATTTCTAAAATCTATCGGCAAAATAACGGCAGCTGCCACAACAGGTCCCGCCAAGCAACCTCTTCCGGCTTCATCGCAGCCAGCTTCCAAGGGTTCTTCTGAATAACGACACAGGAGCATTTTCGTTTCGGATTTTACAGATAGAATACAATAAATGATTATTTTGTTTTTTTCTGATTAAATTCGTTGACAATGTTCAACATTTCTTCTTTCGAAACCGAAGTATAGCCTTCAGGTTTATTAAATATTTCATCTTCAATTTCAATTTCGCTCAGCTTTTCGGCAGTTAAAAACATGGAAATGCCGTTCATATTAGCAGTAAATTCGAGTAATACGCCTTTAATATCTTTGAAGGGATTACTAAAATTAGGGTCGGCTATCTGAATTAAGTCGGTATAGTAGATGTCTATCGGTTTTTCAAAAGCGGAACTGGTTCCTATGGCTTTATTACATTTCAAACCACAAATTTCCTTTGTTTCGGGAGTTAATTGAATTTCAAGATCTTCCATGTTTTCATATCCGAGGGCGTCTTTCAAATCAAATTCATAAATATATTTTTTACCCGGCATTCGGAGGGTCGAAAATCCTTTTTTTTTGTTTAAATCGGAAACGTATGTGAGTTCAAATAAATTGGCAAAACCTTTTATGGAGCTTTGAGTTTTATTGTTTTTGAAATTTAATACCATTTTATCGGGCAATAAGGAAATCATCGGATTATTTTTCTGATTATCCAAATAGTCGATTTTGTAGGTTATACTGCCCTCCGAATTCCGCCCGGATTGGTTTGGCGAACATGCCGAAATGAATATTGACACGAAAAATATATTAATAATAATGCCCGGTGATGTGAATTTCATTTTCCAATTTATAAAACGTCTAAATTACATTAATTTTTGTGTGAAACAAAATTATTCGATTTTACGTTGAAATGTCGCCCTGTTTATCATTCTCGCCAAAAACAACAGGTGTTCTTTCGTAAATTTCGCATAATTCTTTTAAAAATTTAGCATGTTCCGGTTTTAATTCGTTGGGCTTTAATCGCCATTTCCAATTATCTTCTGTCCTTCCGGGGAAATTCATTCGAGCCATGGAATCTAAATTTAAAACATCTTGAATGGGTGCAAAAACAATATCCGCCACCGATGCCCATGCGTATTTTACCAAAGTCGGTCCGGCTTCGCCAGTGAGATTTGTGTAGTATTTTGAGAAAAATGTTTTACTTTTTTCATCGAGTTTTTGATACCAACCGTTCACGGTGTCGTTGTCGTGGGTTCCGGTGTACACAACGCAGTTGCGGGGATATCGGTGGGGTAAAAAGTCGTTTTGTTCGCCCGAATCGAAGGCAAATTGTAAAATTTTCATGCCCGGGAAATTACATTTTTCGAGCAGTTCGGCAACCGAGGGAGTGATTAACCCTAAGTCTTCTGCAATGATATTCACGGTGCCGATTTGGCGAAACATGGCGTCGAAAAATTCGTAACCCGGTCCCTCAATCCATTCTCCAAATTCAGCTGTTTTATCGCCAGCAGGTATCGACCAATATTCGGCAAATCCTCTGAAATGGTCTATTCTGACGATATCAAACAATTTAAAATTCATTTTCAGGCGTTCTATCCACCAATGATAAGATGTTTGCTTTAATTTTTCCCAATTATAAATCGGATTACCCCACAATTGCCCGGTTGCACTGAAAATATCGGGCGGAACTCCGGCAACTTTGAGTGGATTTCGGTGTTCATCGAGAAGAAATAATTCGTGGTGTTCCCAAACATCTGCACTGTCGCCGGCAACATAAATCGGTATATCACCCACAATCTCAATGCCTTTTTGGTTGGCATAAGCCTTCAATTTTTTCCATTGAACGAAAAAGAAAAATTGAATATTTTTGATAATTTCAATTTCCCGCGAAAGCATCATTTTATATTTTTCAAGCTCCTCTTCTTTTCTGAGTTTGATTCCTTCATCGAAATCAAGAAATGAAACTTCATAAAAATGTTCCTTCAATGCGGTAAACAGGGCATAGGATTCTATCCAATAATTGTTTTCGTTGAGAAATTGGAGGTAGTCGGTTTTATCGGCTGTGGATTCAAAATGATAAAATTCGGCGGCTTTTTTCAACAAATTGGTTTTTGATGCTTTTACTTTGTTAAAATCAATGTCGTTGTCGGTATCATACTGCTCTTCCTGATTTTCGGGAAGATGCAAACCTAAATCAAAATACAAATGTTCTAAGTTGATAAATAGCGGATTTCCTGCGAAAGCCGAAAAACTCGAATAGGGCGAATTTCCAAAGCCGGTTGGACCCAAAGGAAGAATCTGCCAGAGCGACTGTCGCGAATCGCTTAAAAAATCTACAAATCGATAGGCTTCTTCGCCAATGGTTCCAATCCCTTCCTTCCCGTAAAGTGAACTGATGTGCATCAAAATTCCGCTTCTCCTGTTGTTCATTGAATAAAAATATTTGAATAAGTAAAATATCAAAAATATGAAAAAAATATTAAGAAAGCACGATATATTAAAAAAAAGTCAAATTAGAATTTTATATCAAATAAATTGTATTTTTACATTGATTTATTTACTTTATAAAGTCATTTATGAAACTCAATATTATTCAGAACGATTCATATTTACTACCACATCAAACCGATATTCTCAATAGACTTCAAGCGGCGAAGGACAAAGAAAAACAATTGTGCGGAAAAGTCAATTTGGCTGATTTTGCCAATGGGCATCATTTTTTCGGACTCATTAAAAATGATACTCATTGGATTTATCGCGATTGGTTGCCCTTTGCAAAAGAAGTTTTTTTAATTGGACATTTTTCAGGCTGGAAACCGGATTCGAAATTCAAACTGCATGCCACGGAAAATGGCAATTTTGAAATCAAATTACCTTTGGAAACTTTGAAACACGGTGATTTGTACAAAATCTTTGTGGCCTGGAACGGCGGCGGCGGCGAGCGTGTGCCTGCTTATGCCCGACGGGTGGTGCAGGACGAAAAAACCCACATTTTCAGTGCTCAGGTGTGGCAGCCCGAAAAACCATATCAGTATAAAAATCAGGCTCCTGCGAAAAAAAAATCGGTCCTTGTGTACGAAGCCCACATCGGCATGTCATCGAACCAAGAGAAAGTTTCAACTTTTAACGAATTTCGACAGGATATTCTGCCCCGAATTATTGCTGCCGGATACGATACCATACAATTGATGGCGATTCAGGAACACCCGTACTACGGCTCGTTTGGCTATCATGTTTCGAGTTTTTTTGCCGTTTCCTCGCGTTTCGGAACACCCGAGGAGCTGAAAATGCTCATCGACCAAGCCCATGGAGCAGGTTTGAGGGTTATCATGGATATTGTGCATTCGCATGCCGTGAAAAACGAAATTGAGGGCATCAGTCGATACGATGGTTCGGAATATCAATTTTTTCATTCCGGCACGCGCGGGCAACATCCGGCTTGGGATTCGCGATGTTTTGACTATGGAAAAAATCAAGTTTTGCATTTTTTACTTTCCAATTGTAAATTTTGGTTGGAAGAGTACGATTTCGACGGCTTCCGCTTCGACGGCGTAACGAGTATGCTCTATCATCATCACGGTTTAGGTGTTGATTTTATGGGATATGACCAATATTTCGACGGCGGTGTGGATAATGACGCTGTTGTGTATCTCTATCTTGCAAATAAACTCATTCATCAAATAAAACCGTCTGCCATTTCCGTAGCCGAAGAAATGAGCGGAATGCCCGGTTTGGCAAGTCCGGCAAAAGACGGCGGTTTCGGTTTCGATTTCCGCTTGGCGATGGGAGTTCCCGATTTTTGGATTAAATTATTGAAAGAATCAAAGGACGAAAATTGGAATGTCGGCGATATTTTTTGGCGTTTAACCGATAAACGTGCCGATGAAAAAACCATCAATTACGCCGAATCACACGACCAAGCTTTGGTGGGCGATAAAACAATTATTTTCCGTTTGGCTGATAAAGACATGTACGATTTTATGAAAATAGGCTCTACGAACCTGCCTGTCGAACGTGCCCTGGCTTTGCATAAAATGATTCGGCTTGTTACCGCCTCTACGGGTCAAACCGGTTATTTGAATTTTATGGGCAATGAATTTGGGCATCCGGAATGGATTGATTTCCCGAGACAAGGCAACAACTTTTCGCATTTTTATGCACGCAGACAGTGGAATTTAGCCGATAACGAAAATTTGGCGTACTCCAATTTGAACCTGTTCGACCGCGATATGATTGCTGTTTTAAAAGAGTTCGATGTTCTGTCTTCAAAAAAACCACAAGCCATTGTGCAACAAAATTACGACCAAATTTTAGTTTTTGAACGTGCCGGTTTGATTTTTATCTTCAATTTCAATCCTTTTGTATCTTTTCCGGATTATGGATTTCAATATAAAAAAGGGAATTACTCTATTATTTTCAATTCCGATTCAAAAAAATATCTCGGATATGGCAGAATAGATGAAAATCTAATTTATAAAACCGATAAAGATAATTACCTTAAAATTTACATTCCTAATCGTTCGGCTCTGATTCTGAAAAAAAATGTGTTGATGTGATGATTCGTTGATGTTGTGATAAGATTATAATTTACTGCAAATTATATAAATATTATTAGACTTATTTACTTAATCAATACAATTTGCGACCAATTCAAATTTATGTG